>MWBF01000104.1 GCA_002068935.1 Chloroflexi bacterium ADurb.Bin325 | reverse complement strand
CCGCCAGTTTCGGACTTTTCAGACAGTCTCTTGGCAAGCTCGTTTCCCGGCGGTTAGAAAGCGCGGCGACCCTTGCAAAGCCGGCAGGCTCACGCCGGGCGGGGCGTTCGGCCCTGAGGTTCGACCACGCGGGGCCGCGGCCCCCATGATAGCGCGACAGGGGTTTTTAATGCACGACATCGATTTTACCGGCGAGGCCGAGGGCCTGCACCCTCAGCTCATCGCGTGGCGGCGCGACCTGCACCAGCACCCCGAGCTGGGGTTTGCGGTGCATCGCACCGCGGGCATTGTGGCGCAGACCCTGGCCGGGCTGGGCTACGAGGTGCGCACCGGCGTCGGGCAGACGGGCGTCGTTGCGCTCCTGCACGGCGGCCGGCCCGGCCCCACGGTCATGCTGCGCGCCGATATGGACGCGCTGCCGATCCAGGAGATCAGCGACGCGCCCTACGCCTCGCAGGTGGCGGGCGCGATGCACGCGTGCGGCCATGACGGTCACGTCGCCATCGGCCTGGGCACGGCGACGCTGCTGGCGCGCCACGCCGCCGAACTGCCGGGCCGCGTCCTCCTCGTCTTTCAGCCGGCGGAGGAGGGCGGCGGCGGGGCCGCGGCGATGGTCGCGGACGGCGTGCTGGCCGACCCCGCGCCCGACGCCGCGTTCGGGCTGCACGTGTGGAACTCGCTGCCCCTGGGCCGGGTGGTCGCGCAGGCCGGCCCGCTCATGGCCGCGGCGGACGTGCTCAAGATCGTGATCCGCGGCAAGGGCGGCCACGGCGCGCAGCCGCACGAGGCCGTGGATGCGATCGCCGTCGCGGGCCAGGCGCTCTCCGCGCTGCAAACCATCGTCAGCCGCAACGTCGATCCGCAGGAGACCGCGGTGTTGACCATCGGCAGCATCCGCGGGGGCACGGCGTTCAACGTCATCGCGGAGTCCGTCGAGATGCTCGGCACCATTCGCACCTTTGCGCCGACGGTCCGCGAGACGGTGCTCACGCGGCTGCGCGTGTTGCTGGACGGCGTCACCAACGGCATGGGCGCGCGCTACGATCTGGAGATCGAGAGCGCCACGCAGGCCGTCGTCAACGATCCCGTCCTGGCGGAGATTGCGCGCAACGCGGCCAGCCAGATCGCCGGCGCGCACGCCGTCGGCTGGCATCCGCCGTTGATGGCGTCGGAGGACTTTTCGGAATTCGCCCGTCGCGTGCCCGCCTGCTTCATACTCGTGGGTTCAGCCAACCCGGAGCTGGGGCTGGATGCGCCGCATCACAACCCGCGCTTCGACTTCGACGAGCGCGTGTTGCCGCTGAGCGTCGCCCTGTTGACCGCCGCCGCGGTGCGCTATCTGACCTATGCTTGAACTGCTTCCGCTTTACGCCACCTTCATGCTCATCAGCCTCTCCGGCGCGCTGTCGCCGGGCCCGCTGACCGCGCTGGCGATCAGCGAGGGCGTGCGCGCCGGACGCTGGGCCGGCACGGGGCTGGCGCTCGGCCACGGCCTGATCGAGATCCCGCTGGCCTTCGCCATCGCGTATGGCCTGGGCGCGTGGCTTCAGCGCCCCCTCGTGGGCGGGCTGGTCGCGCTGGTCGGCGCGCTCGTGCTGCTGTGGCTGGGCTACGGCCTAAGCGCCCGCGCCCGCCGCGCTCCGCTTCGGCCACGTCCCCGGCGGCGTCATCTTCACCGTGACCAACCCCTACTGGCTGCTCTGGTGGGCGACGCTCGGCGCGAGCTATCTCGCCCGCGTCACCGCGCTGAACGGCAGCGTCTTTGCGGTGGGCGGCCTGGCGTTCTCGCACTGGCTGACCGACCTGGGCTGGCTCGGCGGGCTGAGCCTGTTGGTAGGGTCCGGGCGGGGCCTCTTCGGCGAGCGCGGTTATCGCGCCGTGTTGCTGGTGTGCGGCGTCTTCCTGGTAGGGTTCGGGCTCTATTTTGCGAAGGTGGGGGTCGGCGCCTTCGTCCGCATGTAGGGGGCTGCTCGAAAAGTTCCCCGGCGACTGAAGTCACGGCCACCATTACCAAGTCTGCCTCCGCAGACTGAGGAACGAGAGTCTCCGCAGGGAGACTTGGTAAATGTGGCAGCGGTTTCAACCGCCCGGAACAGGCTTTCCAGGTACTCTCAGAAGCGTCACGCCCCCTGTCGCTACAGCAGCCTGAGCAGCGAGTAGAGCAGCGCGGCCACCAGCGCAGAGATCGGGATGGTCAGGATCCAGGCCCAGACGATCTGCCCGGCAATCCCCCAGCGCACCGCGCGTCGGCCGCGAATCGAACCCACGCCGACGATAGCGCCCGTGATGACGTGCGTCGTAGAGACCGGCACCCCCAGCGCGGTCGAGGCGAACAGCGTGAGCGCGCCCGCGGTCTCGGCCGCAAAGCCGCCCATCGGCACCAGCTTGGTGATCTTGCTCCCCATCGTATGAATGATCCGCCAGCCGCCGGAGAGCGTCCCCAGCGCGATCGCGGCGTGCGCCGCCAGGATGATCCACAGCGGGATGGACATGTGGCCGTCGGGCGTGGACACCAGGTGGCGGTACTGCGGGACCGTGAAGAGCACGCCGGCGATGATTCCCATCGTCTTCTGCGCGTCGTTGCCGCCATGTCCCAGGCTGTAGAGCGCCGCGGAGACGAGCTGGCCGCGCCGGAAGATATGATCCACGGTGGGCGGGTTGCGCTTGTGGAACAGCCAGATGAGGATGTAGATGAACACGGTGCCCAGCGCCCACCCCAACAGCGGCGCGACGATGATGAACGCCAGGGTCTTGATCCAGCCGCTTACGACGAGCACGCCGAAGCCGACCTTGACCACGGCCGCGCCGGCGTAGCCGCCGATGAGCGCGTGCGAGGAGCTCGTCGGCAGGCCCACGCGCCAGGTGAAAAGATCCCAGAGGATCGCGCCGAGCAGCCCGCAGAGGATGACCAGGTTGTCCACCTGTCGCACGTCGATCAGCCCCGAGCCCACGGTCTTGGCGACGCCGGTGCCGAAGACAAAGGCCGCGATGAAGTTGAAGGACGCGGCCCAGATCACCCCCTGCATGGGCGTCAGGACGCGGGTCGATACGACGGTGGCGATCGAGTTCGCGGCGTCGTGAAAGCCGTTGACATAGTCGAACAGCAGCGCGACCGCGATGATGCCGATCATGGAGAGTATGAGGGGGTCAGGCATTGGCTATCATCACCCTCTGGATCACATCGCTGGCGTCTTCCAGCCGATCCGTGGACTGCTCCAGCAGCTCGTAGATCTCCTTCCAGCGGATGAAGTCGAAGAGGTCGTCGCGGTGCGTGCTCAGGTTGCGCAGCCCCTCTTCCAACACCCGGTCGCCCAGGTTCTCCAGCGTGTTGATCTGGACGATGCGCTCCTTCACCCGGCTGTATTGCTTCTTGTTCTGTAGATCCTTGATCGCCAGGTCGAGCTCGGTCGCGCCCTCCACGATCAGTTGGGCCAGGCGGGCGGCCGGCGTCCGGATCTCCGTGACCTGATAGGTAGACATGCGCATGACCGCCGCATGGATCGTATCGAGCGCGTCGTCGATGGAGTCGATCAAGCGCTGGATATCGACGGGGTCGAAGGGCGTGATGAGCGTGCGGGGGAGCAGATTGGTGACTTCGTGGACGATGAAATCGCCCTGATGCTCGATCTCGTCGAGCCGCGCGGCCAGCGTCTCGATGTTCCGATAGTCGTTGCAGATCTGCTGTAGCACCCGGGCGCCGTCCAGCAGATTCGCCGTCGCCTGCTGAAAGTGGTCGAAGAATCTGACCTCGACCGGCAAGAATGAAAAACGCAAGGCAACCTCCCGGGCATCCAGGCGGGACGCCCGATCTTCGAAATGACAGAGATCCCAACGATCTCGCGAGTCATTATGCTACAGGTTGGCCGTTAACCGTGAATTTGACCACAGGGTATTTTAAACCGACGGGGCGGCCTCATTCGGCCAGCCAGTGCTCCGTGACGATGGTGCGGCGGATGCCCGTCTCCGCGCGGAGGATGATCGAGTTGGACTCGGCGTTCGGCCCGTGATAGCGCACGCCGCTGAGCAATGGGCTGTCCGTGATGCCCGTGGCGACGAAGAAGGCATACGGGCTGTCCACGATCTCGTCCGCCGTGCGGATGCGCGAGGCGTCGGGATCTGCCTTGCGCAGGATCGCGGCCTCATCCGCGGTCCTGGCTGACAGCCGGCCCAGCATCGCGCCGCGCGCCGCCTTGACCGCGCAGGCGGTCATCAACCCCTGCGGCGTGCCGCCCGTGCCCATCAGCAAATCCACGCTGCCCCCGCGCAGACAGGCCATCAGCGCGCCGGCCACGTCGCCGCCCGAACGCAGCAGCACGCGCGCGCCCGCGGCGCGAATCTCCGCGACCAGGTCGGCGTGGCGCGGCCGATCCAGCACGAACACCACCAGGTCGCGCACCTCCTTTTGTTTGGCGCGCGCCACCAGCGCCAGCGTCCAGGCCGCCGGCGCGTCCATGCACTCCGGCGCCAGCGCGGCCCCGACCTCGGCGTCCGTCACGATCTTCTCCATGTAGGGGACCCCGCGCGGGTTCCAGATCGCGCCGCGCGGGGCGACCGCCACGACGGAGAGCGCGCCGGGGTAGCCCCCGCCCAGCAGACGGCCGCCCTCCAGGGCGTCCGCCAGCACGTCCACCGCCGGCCCCCGGCCGTCGCCCAGATGCTCGCCGGTGACGAACATGGCCCCGCCGCCGCGACGGCTCTCCTCGCCCTGGCACAGGACGCCGTCCATGTGGATCAGGTTCAGCGCGCGGCGCATGGCCCCGGCCGCGGCGTGTTCCGCCTCGTCGGGCCGGCCCAGGCCGGACCAGCGGCCGGCGCTCAGCGCGGCCAGCTCCGTGGCGCGCACCAGATCCAGCCCCATGTTGGATGGCAGCTCGGTGTGGGTGTTCATTCCACGGCCTCCAGCAGATTTGCGGCCTCCCAGGCCAGCATGCCGCCGCGCAACGCCGCGACATCCTTGCGCCCGGCGGCCAGCAGCGCGGCCGCGGCGCGAGCACTGCGCCGTCCGCCGCGGCACACGAACACCACGGGCCGGTCGTCCGGGACCTGGCTGGGGTCTGTGAGCAGCGCCGGCAGCGGGATCGACCGGCTGCCCGGCACGCGGCCCTGTCTGAACTCGCGCGGCTCGCGCACATCGATGACCGCGGGCGGCGCGGCGCTCCGCAGCGCCTGCCAGAGGGCCTGCGGCTCGATGAGCGGCGGCGGCGCGGCCGGCCGCTCGGTGTGGATGCAGCCGTCCCCGGCGATGCCGGCCAGGGGCCTGGGCAGGTTCTGGCACTCGCGAAAGGCCCGGGTCGAGCACTCGTAGATGCAGATGGCCGGGTCGAGCACATGATGGAAGATATGGCCGATGACGACGTCTTCGCCCAGCAGATGGTCGCGGCCCAGGTGGTCCAGGAAGCCGGACGCCTCCATCTGCTGGAGCACCGGCCGCCTGACCCGCGTCAGATAGACGTCGCCGCCGGCCTCGCGATAGTTGCGCACGATCGCTTCCAGCGCGTGGATGCCGCTGATGTCGCAGTTGTGGACGCTGTGCATGCGCAGCAGCAGGAACCGCTGGCCGGGATGATCGGCCTGGTTCCGATAGATCGCCTCATCCACGTGCTGCGCCGCGCCGAAGTACAGGTCGCCCAGGATCTCGATGATGCTCAACTGGGGGCAGGGCGGCAGCTCGGGCTGGTGCTCGAAGTGGCGGAACCCGTCCGCGGGGAGCACGGTGCGCACGCGCGGGGTGCTGGTGCGCAGCAGATAGGCGGCCAGTGACATCAGGATGCCGGCCAGCACGGCAAACTGCAACGGCAGGGTCAGCGTCGCCAGCAGCGTGACCGTCATGGTGAGCCGGTCCGCGCCGCCCCCGCGCCAGATGCGCGCCATCTCCCGGCGGTCGATCAGGTTGAAGGCCGTCACCAGCAGCACGCCGGCCAGCGATGCCATCGGGATGTAGGAGGCCAGCGGCCCCAGGCCCAGCATGGCCGCGGTCACCAGCAGCCCGGTGAAGACGTTCGCCATCGGCGTGCGCGCGCCGGCCTGGAGGTTGAGCATCGAGCGGCCGAACGACCCGGTGACGGGACAGCCGGAGAAGAGCCCGCATGCGATGTTGGCAAGCCCCTGGCCCACGAACTCCTGGTTGCTGTCCAGGCGTTGGCCGGTCTGGCTGGCGATGGAGCGCGCGTTCGAGACCGCCTCGACGAGGCCGATGGCGGTGATCGACAGCGCGGCCGTGGACAGCGCGCCGACGAGATCCAGGTCGGTGAGCGGCGGAGGGCTGAAGGGCGGGAGGGCGCGCGGCAGGCTGCCGACCACCCTGACATCGAGCGAGAGCAGGGCGGTTGCCAGCGCGCCCACGACGATCGCCAGCAGCGGCCCGGGGAGCCGGCGGTTCAGCCGCCTGAGCAGCACGATGATGGCGATGGCGGCCAGCCCGAGGACGAGGCTGGGCAGGTGCGAATCGTCCAGCCGGGGCGCAACCAGGCGCAGCGTCTCGATCGGCCCGGAGCTCGGCGGCAGGTCGAGCCGCAGCAGCTCCGTGATCTGGTTGAAGATGATGAGCAGGCCCGCGCCCGCGGTGAAGCCCACGATGACCGCATCGGAGACGAAGCGCACCAGGATGCCGAGCCGCGCCAGCCCCATCACCAGCCGCAGGACGCCGCCCATGAACGCCAGCAGGCTCGCCCCGACCAGATAGGGCGGCGTGCCCGGCACGGCGATCGGCGTCAGCGCGGCCAGGCTCAGCAGGGCCACGGTGTTGCTGGGCCCGGTCTGGAGCTGGATGGACGACCCCCACAGGGCCGCCACGATGCTGGCGATCACGGCCGAGTAGAGGCCCACCTGGGGCGGCAGCCCGGCCAGCAGCGCATAGGCCATGGTCTGGGGCAGCAGCACCATCGTCACCGTGAGGGCCGCCAGAAAATCGGGGCGCAGATCCGCGCGCCGGACGCCGCGCAGCACATCCACCGGCCGCGCGAGGAGACGCAGCCCGGAGCGAAGCGTGGCCCAGGAAGTAGTCGTCATGCGCATATCTGCCCTGAACGGTGGTTCCAGACCGATTATCGCATTGAATCGGACAATTGGGAAGCGCGCGGGATATAGGCGCGGCGTCTTCGGATGGTTTGACAGCAGCCCGCGCGCTCGTTAGAATTTTGTCTGTATCAGCAGACGACACGGCATCGCTCACTGTTAGCGGAACGTCTTTCGCCCCAGACAAAGGAGTCTACGCCATGAGATCCGTTCGTCGCCCGACTGCGCCCTGCACACGTTCCCCGCGGGGCCGCGGCCTGCCGTCTTGCATCGTTGGTCGTTCATGCGCCATCCTGCTCCTGCTGGCGCTCTGTCTGACGCCGGCTCCACTGGCTGGCGCGCCCGCCCACGTCGCCGCCGCGCCGCTGATCCGCATCAGCCAGGTCTACGGCGGAGGCGGCCTGGCCAACGCCCCTTACCAAAAGGACTTCGTCGAGCTCCACAACGCCGGCCAGACCGCGGTGGATGTCAGCGGCTGGAGCATCCAGTATTTCAAGAATAACCAGACCGGCCCGGCCATCCGCATCGATCTGAGCGGCGTGATCCCCGCGGGAGGCTACTATCTGGCCGCGGGCTATAGCGCCAAGGGCTGCAACTTCCAGAAGGATCCTTGCGGCGCACCGCTGCCCGCGGCGGATGCGGCCAACCCCAATCTGGATCTTGCCAACACCAACGCGATGGTCTACCTCGTCAACCACCAGGAGACGCTCCAGACCCGCTGCGCGGTCAATATCGAGCCGCTGGACATGGTCGGCTACGGCGCAAACGCCAATTGCTACGAAGGGAGCGGGCCGGCGCCGGGCGCAGCCACCACGACCGCGGTCACCCGGAAGGACGACGGTTGCCTGGACACGGACCAAAACAATGCGGACTTCACGACGGGCGTGCCGTTTCCGCGCAATTCGGCGACGGAGGCGTTCGTGTGTCTGCCGCAAGCGGTCACGCTGGCAGGCTGGGAGGCGCGCGCCGTGGGCTCGGTCGTGCAGCTCGCCTGGGAGACCGTCAGCGAGACCGCCAATGCGGGATTCAACCTCTACCGCGGGCCAGCCGCGGCCGGGCCCTGGGCGCGGCTTAACCCCGAGCTGATACCGGCGCGGACGCCGGGCGCAACCGACGGCGGCCAGTACGCCTGGACCGACACGACGGTCGAGATCGGCGCGACGTACTGGTATCTCCTGGAGGATGTCGCCCTGGACGGCGCGCTGACGCGCCACGATCCTGTCACGGCGACGGTGGCCCGGCCCAACGCGGTCGGGCTGGCTGGCAGCCGCGCTCTTCAGGGAGACAGCCTGCCCTTCTGGCTGCTCGTGACCGGCGCATTGGGGCTGGCCGCGGTCGGCTTCGGCCTGCTCCATCGCGCCGGCCGGCGGGCCTGATTTCGCCCACCTGTTTCTCTTGCCGCCGCTCGTCTGCAAAGTAAAGCCCCAGGATCCCGAAACCGGAGATCCTGGGGCTATCTTTTTTTAAGCGCTTTGCGGATACGGACGCCTCAGCAATTGACGTAACGAATCGGGTTCTGTGCGCCAACTGCGGCATAGTTTTCTGTACTGCCGCCGACATAGTGGCAGAGCGCCTGCGCCACCTGACCTTCAAACCGCCAACGTTGTCGGATTCTTTGCTCGGCATACCGCGTCGTCACCGGCTCCCAATGATCAATCTGATACACTGCCCGAATGATGCCACGATACACCGCAAAGGCGTACTTGGCCTTGTTACGTCGGCTGCCAATCACCCAATCCCCGCGTGTAATCTCGTACAACTCCTGCGCGTTCATCCCGTCTCTATACAAGCGATTGACCGTTATCAGGAGGACTGGCTCGCTAATCGTTACGCTTGGCGCCCGATATTTGGCAATCACTTCGGCAATCGTCATCCTGCCGCGGTCATCAGCAGCATATCCTTGCACCTTATTTGCGAGGTCGTCAATACCGATGAAATCGATCAGGGCTGCTTCGACTTCAAAGGCTTCTTTCTCACTCAGCCCATGCCGCAGCACCACATGCTCGACCGTTAACCCTTTGGCTTGAATGCCGCGGATTCGGTCTAGCTTATCACTAGCCGTTGGCATGGTCAGAGCGGCGTTGAGATGGGCAAAAATGCGGTTTCCGGTTCCTTTGCCGACGTAAAAGACTGTGTTTGCTTCGGGATCGATGAGCAGATACACGTAATACCCGAGCTTTTCAGTAATGCCCGGAGGGAAACCGCTGACCATTGTCATAACAGCGTTCATAGTTCTTGACTCCTGGTTTCTATACGGTGGCCCGACGCCCCTACCCTTGCATAATGGGCCGTGCGACCCATCCGCTGGAACCAAGTGTTAGGCCGGGGCCTTGGCCTGCCCAACCTGACACCAGCCGCTTCTATGCCTGCACAGCCTTGCTAAATGTCTCAGCCGCCCACTGATTGATGCTTTTCCCACTGACTTCGGCTGCCGCCGCCACCGCCGCATGGATTTCAGGTGACACGCGCAGCATAAGCCTGCCGGAATAGGGTTTCTGAGGCGCACGATTCAATTTTTCGCACGTCTCCAGATAGTCATCGACCGCTTCTTCGAATGCGGCGCGCAGTTCGGCCACACAGTCGCCGTGAAAACCTATTACGTCGTTGATCCCCGCGATATGCCCGACCATGCACCGGTCCTCGTCGCTGTACTCGATCCGTGCAGTATAGCCCCGATAAGTCATCTTGTTCATGGTTCGATCCCTGCCTGTTCCAGGAAACGGCGCGCATCGCGCACTTGATAGGGCTTTGCCTCCTTCTCCGGATGCGGCCGATGGAATGATGCGACAACGCCGTTCAGCTCAAAACGCACCCGCGAACCGCGGCCTTCCACCGTCCTTGCGCCCAGCGCCAGCAAAAGCGCCTCAATGTCTCGCCATTCTAATGCGGCAGGCGCAGGTGTCTGGAAGATCTTGGCCAGGGTTTCCCGTTGACGCTTGTTCATCGGTTGAATGATAGCACATTCTGCTATCGTCTGCAAGTAGAAAAACTGCGTTTGAGGATTGCTCTTGACTGCGCTTGACAGATCACCTGACTGGTTATATCGTCCTGATAGATGATAGAGCGAAACGGAGAGCGGCGTGATGCGCTGTAACGGCAAGGGGCCATCCGCGATGGAAGAGGCGATACTACCCACCTATAAGGCTATTCTGAGGGGCAACCGTCTGGAATGGCGCGGAAGCGGGCGTCGGTATCATCCGACCGACCGTCCGGTGGCTGTCTATGTGACGATCCTGGACGAGCCATTGGCCGATGTCGAGGCACATGAGGAGGGACAGGGCGCGCGCATGGCCGCGGCCCTGGAACGGTTGGCTGAGATTCACGCGTTAGCGGACATCGACGATGCTGCTGCCTGGGAACGCGAAACCCGCCAGGAACGCACACTGCCGGGCAGAGATGTATGATGCTGTTCTTTATCTGGACCTCTGCCGAGCTCAGAACCCCAGCCCCCGCTCCTTCAGGCTCACCCAGCGC
The DNA here is from genome assembly GCA_002068935.1 of Chloroflexi bacterium ADurb.Bin325. Classification (GTDB taxonomy): domain Bacteria; phylum Chloroflexota; class Anaerolineae; order CG2-30-64-16; family CG2-30-64-16; genus MWBF01. The sequence continues at coordinate 513 of MWBF01000104.1, read as the reverse complement.
GCCTGGCCGATGACCAGGTGATCCAGCACGTCGATGCTGAGCAGCTTGCCCGCCTCCACGACCTGCCGCGTGACCTGCACGTCCTCGGCCGAGGGGGTCGGGTCGCCGCTCGGATGGTTGTGCACGATAATCAGCGCGGCGGAATTGAGCCGGATGGCCTCACGAAACAGCTCGCCCACGCGCATGACCGCGGTGTTGAGCGAGCCGATGTAGACCGTATGGATCTTCAGCACGTGATTCTTGGTGTCGAGGATGATCGTCCGCAGGTGCTCCTGCTCCAGCCCGGCCATCTCCAGCAGGACGAGGTTGGCCGCGTCCGCGGGCGACTTGACGGTCGGCCGCTCCGCCGGCGCGGCCACGAGCAGTCGTCGCCCCAGCTCGAACGCGGCCTTGAGCTGCGTGGCCTTGGCCGGGCCCAGGCCCTTGAACTCGGTCAGCTCGCTGAAGGGCGCGTGGGCCAGCCCGGCCAGCCCGCCATAGCTCGTCAGGAGCCGCTGCGACAGGCGGATGACG
>MWBF01000103.1 GCA_002068935.1 Chloroflexi bacterium ADurb.Bin325 | reverse complement strand
GCCGAAGGCTCGCACGTCAGGAGAGGGGGATGGGGGGTGAGGTAAACCGGAGCGAGTTTTCGGATAGACACTTATCCGATGACCACTCAACCCGACCTCGGCCAACTGAGCGAACGCGAGCTGGAGGTGGTGAAGCTCGTTGCCACGGGCGCCACCAACCAGCAGATCGCGCGCGCTCTCGCCATCAGCCCCAACACCGTCAAGGTCCACCTGCGCAACATCTTCGAGAAGCTGGGCGTCCAGTCGCGCACCGAGGCCACGATGGAGGCCGTGCGCCGGGGCTGGGTGGCCGTCAGCAGCGCGACCCTGATCGCCGCGACGGCGACGCCGCCGCCGGCCGAGGCCGCGCAGCCGACCATCCTGCTGGCCGAGGCGTCCGCGCGGCCCGCGCCCGCGCCGTGGCAGCGGGCCTACTTCATCGTCGCGCTCGTCGTCGTCATCGTCGCGGCGCTCGCGCCGGTCTGGTGGCAGGGGACGACGCGCGCCGCGCCCAGCACGCCGTTCTCCGACCGCGGCCAGCCGCAGATGGCGCGCGGCCCGCGCGTCGACGTGGCGCGCTGGAGCGCCAGCGCCGCGCTGCCCACCGCGCGCAGCCGGCTGGCCGTGGTCGCCGCGGAGGGCAAGATCTACGCCATCGGCGGCGAGGGCGCGGACGGCGTCACGGACGAGATGGCGGTCTACGACCCGCCCACCAACGGCTGGCTGCCCGGCCCGCACAAGCCGACCCCGACGGCCAATATCGCGGCAGCCGCGCTGAACGGCCGCATCTACGTGCCCGGCGGCTCGACGGCCACCGGCGGGGTCACGAACGTGCTCGAGGTCTACGATGTGGCCGCGGGCGTCTGGCGCGCGGCCGCGCCGCTGCCCCGGCCGGTCGCGGGCTATGCGCTGGCCGCGGCGGGCGGCAAGATATATCTGTTCGGCGGCTGGGACGGCCAGCAGTATCGCGCTGAGACGTACATCTACGACCCGGCGACCGCGGCCTGGAGCGAGGGGGTCGCGCTGCCGACGCCGCGGGCCTTTGCCGCGGCCGCGGCGCTGGACAATCGCATCTTCGTGGTCGGCGGGTTCGACGGCCAGGCGGAGATGGCCGAGGCGCTGGCCTACAACACCGCGGCCGGCCCGGCCGATGCAACCCCCTGGTCGCTGCGCAGCCCGCTCAGCCAGCCGCGAGGGGGGCTGGGGCTGGCCGCGATCGGTGCGCGGCTCTACGCGGTCGGCGGCGGCTGGCAGTCCGACCTGGCCTACAGCGAGCAATACGACACGCGGCTCGACGCCTGGTCGAAGTTCGGCACGCCCATCGTGGGCCGCTGGCGCAACCTGGGCCTTGCGCCCTGGGACGGCCGGCTGCACGCGGTCGGCGGCTGGGACGGCGCATACCTGGACGCGCACGAGCAGTACCAGGCGCTCCTCCGCCAGCTATTGCCCATCGGCGGCAGCAGCCAGTGAGCGGGCGAGAGGACGATGGTTCAAAAAGCGCTGGGCCCGGCCTCTGACCCGCCTGGCCCGGTCGGAGACCGGCCAGAGCAGTTCTCGGATCGGTTGGGTTGGCCCGCCGTCAAAGCGCCGGCCGCGCGAGCCGCTGGATCTTCGGCAGCGTCTCGCGCCAGGTGATCAGCGACAGGCCGAGCTTCTGGCGGAGCTGGTCCGCGGGCATCCCGTTGCGATAGTCGCGCACCGCGCAGGTCCAGCGGAGCTGCTCGAACGACACCCCGCCCTGGATCTCGGCCAGCGCGGCCGCCTCCTCCAGCACATACTCCAGGTTGCGCGCGGTGCACTCGAACAGATACTCCTTCGGCTGATACTCCCGAAGATACTGCCGGTAGACCGCGGTGAAGGTCGGGCCGAGCGCCAGCTTGCGCTCCTTCAGCGTCTTGCGCGGGTCCAGATAGCGGATGTAGAGCACAGGGGCCTGGGTGTTGGACAGGTCGATGTGCTCCAGCTTGATCTCCATGCACTCGCCCTTCTTGATCCCCGTCTGCAACAGCAGCGTGATCAGCAGATAGGGCCGGGAGTCGGGCTTGGCTGCCCACAGCAGGTCGCGCGTGACGCGCAGCAGGTCGTTGATCTGGCCGTCGTAGAGCAGTTGGGGCAGGGGCGTGGTCGGGTGTTCGTGGATCAGCGGCGCGGCCGGGTCGTTCTTGAGCACCTCGCTCTGGGCCAGCCAGTTGAAGAACACCTTGAGCGTCGTCAGCCGCCGCGCATACGACTTCGGGCTGCACGGCACCCCGCGATCCGAGCGCATCCAGACGAGGAACTGCTCCAGATCCGCCTGGCCGATGGAGCCGATCAGCTTGTTTGCGGCCATGTACTTCGTCAGCAGCCGCAGATCCGCCTGGAAGGCCTTGATCGTGTTGTCCGAGAACCCCTGGCGCACCATATGGCCGTGAAACGCCGAGATCGCCGCGGCCAGCGATGATTGGGCGGTGAGCTCGACCGGCACAGAGGCGACGGGCCGCGTCATCTCCCCCGCCGTGCCGCGCCCGCGTTGGCCGTCCGCAAAGAGATCGAGCTGCTCGTCAGTCATGGAACTACCCTCCGTCGGCTCGCGCCGAATCCGTTTCGTATAGTAGGCAAGCATAGATTATCAGCAGAGGCGCGCTTTGTCAAACAGCTTGTCGGCCCGCGCTTTCTGTGTCATAATGATGGCGCACCTTAATTCACGACAGGAGGCGTCAAATGTCTATGGACTATGCGGCGATCCAGAAGCTGCTGGGAAGCGACGCGGAACACCTGCTCGGCTTCTCGGCCCCGAAGGTGAGCAAGGAGCTGTTGACCCTGCCGGGCCCTGATTACGTCGATCGCGTGTTTGCCTACACCGACCGCACGCCTCAGGTGTTGCGGAGCATGGCGTGCATGTTCGGGCACGGCCGGCTGGCGCACACGGGCTATCTCTCCATCCTGCCGGTCGACCAGGGCATCGAACACTCCGCCGGCGCATCCTTTGCGCCCAACCCGATCTACTTCGACCCGGAGAACATCGTCCGGCTGGCCATCGAGGGCGGCTGCAACGCGGTCGCGTCCACGTTCGGCGCGCTGGCCTCGGTAGCGCGCAAGTATGCGCACAAGATCCCCTTCATCGTGAAGTTCAACCACAACGAGCTGCTGACCTACCCCAACAAGTTCGACCAGGTCTTCTTCGCCCAGGTGCGCCAGGCGTGGGACATGGGCGCGGTCGCGGTCGGCGCGACCGTCTACTTCGGCTCGGCCGAGTCGACGCGGCAGATCACCGAGGTCAGCGAGGCGTTTGCGGAGGCGCACGAGCTGGGGCTGGTGACGATCCTCTGGTGCTACACGCGCAACAGCCAGTTCAAGACGGGCGGGGTGGACTATCACACCGCGGCCGACCTGACCGGGCAGGCGAACCATCTCGGCGTGACCATCGGCGCGGACATCGTCAAGCAGAAGCTGCCGGAGCTCAACGGCGGCTACAAGGCGCTGCGGCTGACCGACAGCGGCTACGGCAAGCTCGACGAGCGCATGTACACCGAGCTGTCGTCCGACCACCCCATCGACCTGACGCGCTATCAGGTCGTCAACAACTACATGGGGCGCATCGGCCTCATCAACTCCGGCGGGCCGTCGGGCAAGGACGACCTGGCGCAGGCCGTGCGCACCGCGGTCATCAACAAGCGCGCGGGCGGCACGGGCCTGATCAGCGGCCGCAAGGCATTCCAGAAGTCGATGGCCGACGGCGTCAAGCTGCTCAACGCCATCCAGGATGTGTATCTGTGCGCGGATGTGACGGTAGCGTGACGGCGGCGACGGAAGGAAGATCGAAGAAGTAAGGAGTAAGAAGCAAGAAGGAAGATGGAAGATCGGCGGGGCGTCCTGGGGCTCGCTCGCCTGTTCATCGCCGTTGTGCTGGCGTGGAATGTCCAGTGCGCGCTGGTGTTCGTCATCGCGCCGGACGCGTACGCGGCCGGGTTCGAACTGGCCGGCGCGCCGGGCAGCGCGGCCGTCCGGGGCATGGGCGTGCTCTTCCTCATGTGGAACGTGCCCTATGCCGTCGCGCTCAGCCATCCGCTGCGCCGCCGCGTCTCGTTATACGAAGCTCTCGCCATGCAGACCATCGGCCTGCTCGGCGAGAGCTTCATCTTGCTCAGTCTGCCGGTCGTTCATAGCGTTGCCCGCGCCAGCATCGCCCGCTTTATCGCGTTCGACGGCGCGGGCGTGGTGCTGTTGGCGTTGGCGGTCGCGCTGGTGCGCCGGGAGCTCGCGCAAAGACGTTAAGAGTCTGTTTGATCAGAGCGATTTTATCTTGTAAATCCTGTCAATCCTGTCCGGTTATTTTTGGACAGGATTGGTGAAACCGCTCGATGAAGTAGGGGTACAACTGCGTCGCGTTCGTCACCCGGCTGACATCGAGCGGGGCTTCGGGCGGGGTGAGAAAGAAAGGGTATTCCTGCGCGCCGCCGATGCCGCCGTGGGTGGCGGCTTGCTCCTCGAAGGTGACGATCCGGCCAAAGGTGTTCCACGCGCCGATCAGCACCAGGTCGCCGCTGTGCGGATAGCTGAGCAAGCGGGCGATATCTGAGCAGGTCTGTTCCGGCTCTGCCAGGCCGTGCGGTAGCCGATCGGGCGTCAGGCTGGCAGTCCCGCGCTGGGTCACGACGACCGGCCGGCCGTCCTCCAGCGCCAGCGCCAGGCCGATGCCGGGGTGGTCGTTGAGCCGGTCGATCAGATCCGGATAGAGCAGCGCAATCTCGCTGATCTCCATCCGCTCGTCGCTGACGCGGAAGTAGATGTGGGCCAGGTTGCCAGAAGCGCGCACGATGACATCGGCCCCGCGCGCAAAATCGTAGCTGTCGGCCGCCTCGGCGGGCGCGGGCGGCAGGCGGCGATCCAGGCGGCGGCGCAGCGATCGGGCGAGGCGCTGGCTGCGCGGGGACAGGTGCGCCTGGATGCCGTCCAGCTCGTCTTGCAGCCAGCGCGCCTCGTCGCCGGAGATGTCGGCCTCCGGGCCGCCCCAGCCCGTGCGCGGCCCGGCGTCATCCCACATGACCGAGGCGCGCACGCACTCGGCCACGAACTGGCCGAGCGGCTTCTTCGGGTCGATCTGGCGCAGCGGGACGGCCGGCGTCATGCCGTGGTCGGAGCAGACATACAGCTCCGTCTCCGGCGCATAGCGCCGCCGCAGGTGGTCGATCTGCCGGATATAGCCGTCGATGCGGTGCAGCGCGCGCAGCGCCTCGCTGCCCAGCGGCCCATCGACATGCGCGATCTCGTCGTAGCCGTAGAAGTTGACGTAGATGCGCGCGACCCCGCGAAAGACATCGAGCAGCACGCCGAACGTCTGAATCTCGCCGAAGACGACGTTGGTCAACACCTGGAGCACCGGCTGGATGAGCGTCAGCCGGCGGCGGAAGCCGCTGCGCACCCACAGCGCCAACGTGCGCACGAGATCGCGCGCCAGCTCGTACAGGCTGAGCGCGAGGATGCGGACGATGCGCCAGGGGATGAGCGCAAACAGGAGCGCCCAGCCCAGGCCGCGCAGGTGCTCGAAAAAGCGCTGGCGGCCCATGCTGGACAGCGTGAAGAGCGCGAGCCGGGCGTCGCCGTCCAACAGGTTCGTATAGCTGGAACCGCCGGCCAGGATGCCGGTGCGGCCCCTGGAGGCGCGGGCCTTGATGCGCGCGGCGAAAAAGGGCGATTTGCAGTGGGGCGCGAGGCCGGTATCCTTCTCGTACCAGCGGAACGCGGGGATGTCCCAGTTGTCGCCGTACATCAGCCCTGCCTGCACCGCGGGCGTGCTGCTGGGCAGCCCGCAGCGCCAGCGCTGGAGCCGATAGCCCTGCGCGATCAGCCGTTGGAGCGCGGGCACGTGGCCCCTGGCGAGCGCCTGGAGCAGATACTCGTGCGCCAGCCCGTCGATCTGGATGATGATGAAACGCCGCGTCGCGTTCGCATTATCCTGGCCTGCCATCGCCCCGTGATAGGGCCGGCCGGTCAGCCAGGAGAAGAGCAGTGCAAAGAAGCCGGCAAGTTCCGTGAGCCAGCGCGACATGTCGGTGCGCCTTCCTGATGTGAAGCGATGAAGAGGCGAGAGGGCGCTGGCGGAGCCGCGGCCTCACCGGCTGTCCGAAACTAGCGATGCGCCCCGCCGCCGCTCATCCTACGGCCTTGCCGCGCAAGACGGCCGCGGCCTCGGCCACGCGGCGCATCGAGCCGAGCGTGACGATGCCGACGGCCCGGCCATCCTCGACCACGACCGCGGCCGGCCGGAGCTGCATGCGTTGCTGCGCGGCGAGCAGCGGCTCGTCCGGGTGGAGCTGGATCCACTCGCGCGTTGCGTGCTGGCTGAGGCGGGCCGCCGGCCCCGCGCTGCGGATGGCGGCGAGCAGATCCGCGCGCGTGATCAGCCCGACCAGCCGGCCGGCGTCGAGCACCAGAAAGGCGGATTGCGCGATGGGCGCGATCTGCGCGACGACCTCGCCGAGCGTCTGGAGCGCATAAAGCCGGACGCCGATCGGCTGCATGGCCTGGCGCACCGTCAGCCCCAGCAGCCCGTCCGCAGCCGCGGCCTGCTGCCGCTCCTGCCAGGCGGAGGCGAACACGAAAAGCGCCACCAGCCCCAGGAACAACTGGCCCGTCAGCAGGGCGATGAGGCCCATCACCACCGCGATCGCCTGGCCGATCAGCGCGGCGACGCGCGTCGCCAGCGCCGCGGGCAGGAGCACGGCGAGCAGCGAGCGCAGGAGCCGCCCGCCGTCCATCGGGAACGCGGGGATCAGGTTGAACACGGCGAGCAGGAGGTTGTTGAACGCCAGCATCAGGACGAGCGACTGCACCGACATGCCGGTGAAGAAGCGTTCGAGCCGCCAGGGCGCACGGGCGAACTGGCCCAGCGTGCTGGGGCCGATCCAGACGAACGCGAGCAGCCCCAGCCCGATGGCGAGCAGGACGTTCATGGTCGGGCCGGCCGCGGTGATGAGGAACTCCTGATACGGCTTCTCGGGCATGCCCGCGATGCGCGCGACGCCGCCGATGGGCCAGAGCGTGATGTCGTGCACCTTGACGCCGAAGAGCTGCGCGACGAGGCTGTGGCCCAGCTCGTGCAGGACGACGCAGGCGAAGAGCAGCACGACGAAGCTGACCATGAAGATGACCCCGCGCAGCCAGTCGCCCTGGTTGTTCCAGCCCAGCCATGCGGCCCAGGCCACGATCAGCAGGAAGCTGACGTGGATGCGGATGGGGATGCCCCGCACGGTGATGATTTTCAGCGATGCCGCCATGGTTGCCCTTTCCCTGTCATCCCGTCACCGGGTCGCCGTCCCACCGGAACTGGAGCGCGTGCATCCGACGATAGAGGCCGCCCTCCTGGCTGACCAGCTCCGCGTGCCGGCCCTGTTCCACCACCCGGCCGCCGTCGAGGACGACGATCCAGTCGGCCTTGGTGATGGTGCTCAGCCGATGGGCGATGACGAACGTCGTGCGGTCGCGCATCAGCCGCTCCAGCGCCTCCTGGACGGCCTGCTCCGACTCGCTGTCGAGCGAGGAGGTGGCCTCGTCCAGGATCAGGATGCGCGGGTTCTTGAGCAGCGCGCGGGCGATCGCCACCCGCTGCCGCTGGCCGCCGCTGAGCTTGACGCCCCGCTCGCCCACCGGCGTGGCGTAGCCCTGGGGCAGCTCGCTGATGAAGTCGTGCGCGTTCGCGGCGCGGGCCGCGGTCTCGATCTCCGCGTCCGTGGCGTCCAGCTTGCCGTAGGCGATGTTATCGCGCACCGTGCCCGAAAAGAGCGCGGTCTCCTGCGGCACGATGCCGATCTGCTCGCGCAGGCTGCGCATCTTGACGTAGCGGATGTCGAACCCGTCCACGAAGATGCGGCCCTCGGTCGGGTCGTAGAAGCGGGGAATCAGGTTGACGAGCGTGGTCTTGCCCGCGCCGCTCGGCCCGACCAGCGCCACGACCTGTCCCGGCTCGACGCACAGGTCGATGTCGCGCAGGACGATGTGCTCTTCCGCGGTGTCGCCGTAGTCGAAGCAGACATGCTCGAACTGCACCGCGCCGCGGATGGGCGGCACCTCGGGCGCGTCCTCCGCGTCGAGCAGCTCCGGCGTCGTGTCGAGCAGTTGGAACACCCGCTCGCTGGCGCCGAGCGCCTGCTGGAACTGGCTGTAGAGGCTGGTGAACACGGCGATGGGCGACGCGATCATCATCGTGTAGAGCAGAAACGAGACCAGCTCGCCGGGCGTCAGGTTGCCCGCGATGACCTCCCGGCTGCCGAACCACAGGACGAGCGCGATGCTGCTGTAGGCCAGCAGCCCGATGACCGGGCCCAGCGTGGCGCGCAACCGGACGCGCTTGACCGCCAGCCCGAACAGCCGCTCGGTACCGTCGCGGTAGCGATCGACCTCATACGGCTCGCGCGCAAACGACTTGACGATGCGCACGCCCGTAATAGCCTCCTCCGCGGTCGCGCTGACCTCGGCCAGCGTGTCCTGCACCTGGCGGCTGATCCGGCGCACGAGGCGGCCCAGCAGGATCATGCCGAGCACGGCCAGCGGCACCACTGCAAGCATGATCAGCGTCAGCCGCCAGGCCATGACGGAGATGATGACGATGCCGCCCACGAACATGACGATGTTCGAGAGCAGGCTGAGCAGCACATCGGTGACCGCGTTCTGGATCGTCGTGACATCGTTGCCCAGCCGGGAGAGCAGGTCGCCGGTGCGCGTAGCCGCAAAGAAGCGCAGCGGCATGGTCTGAAGGTGGGCGTAGAGGGTCTCGCGCAGGTTTGCGACGATGCGTTCGCCGACCCAGCCGACGATATAGGACTGGGCGAAGCCGAAGACGGCCTGGAGCACGAACAGGCCGACTAGCGCCAGCGTGACCCGGTTGAGCAGGGCGAAGTTGCCGCTGACGAGCGCGCTGTCCACGACCCCGCGCACCGCGAGCGGCAGCGCCAGCCCCGCCAGGCTGCTGAGCACCAGCACGACCGCGGCCAGCAGCAGCAACTTCCAGTAGGGCCGGACGAAGACCAGCAGCCGGCGGTAATGGCCGAACAACTGGCCGAAGAACGCCCGGTCTGGCACGGGCAGGTCGTCTGGGACGCCGGGCCGCGGCCCGCTCGGCCGCGCGCTTGTGGGTGTTGCCATGCCGCCAGTATACCCGTTGCGGGGGTGAGCGTCAAAGAGGAGCCAGCGTCTTTGACAAACCGGCCCGTCTTGCCTATAATAGGCGTCTGGTGCGGCCCCGGTCGGGCCGTGCCAGCGCGTTATTGGCCGATTTATGCAGGGGCTGCCAAGACGAAGTCTCGCCCGTGTGGCGGGCGCGGCCCCAGGGGAGCAAAACAGGATGTATGCAGTGGTGGAGACCGGCGGCAAGCAGTACCGCGCGCTGCCCGGCCAGTTTATCGACGTGGAGAAGCTGCCGGTTGCGGTCGGCGAGCAGATCACGCTCGACCGGGTGTTGCTGGTGGCGGACGACGAGCAGATCGTCATCGGCCAGCCGCTCATCGAGGGCGCCACGGTCCGCGCGACCGTCGTGCTCCAGGACAAGCAGCGCAAGGTCATCTTCTTCCACTATGTGCCGAAGAAGCGCCAGCGCAAGAAGCGCGGGCATCGTCAGCCGTTCACCCGTCTGCGGATCGAATCCGTGGATCTCGCCTGAGCCCAGGCTGTAATGGATTAAGTCCCCCTCGCGGGGCAGGAGATGTTGAAATGGCTCACAAAAAAGGTGGCGGCTCCAGCCGCAACGGTCGTGACAGCGCGGGTCAGCGCCTGGGCGTCAAGCGGTTTGGCGGCGAGCATGTGCTGGCCGGCAGCATCATCGTCCGCCAGCACGGCACCAAGTTCCATCCGGGCGTGAATGTCGATCTGGGCAAGGACTTCACCCTGTTTGCGACGGCTGAGGGCTTCGTCAAGTTCGAGACGAAGAACGGCCGCTCGCTGGTCAGCGTGTACCCAGAGGCGTAATATGAAGGCGAAAATCCATCCGAAGTACTATCCCGAGGCGCGGGTCGTCTGCGCCTGCGGCAACACCTTTACGGTCGGCTCCACGGTCGCGGAGCTCAAGGTCGACATCTGCGCGGCGTGTCACCCCTTCTACACGGGCGAGCAGCGCATTGTCGACACCGCCGGCCAGGTCGATCGCTTCATGAAGCGGCTCGAACGCACCGCGGACACGGTCGAACAGATCAAATCGCAGCAGGAACTCCAACGGCAGGCCGCGCAGCAGGCGCGCCTGGCCAGACGCCGCGGCGACGCATAAGCAACGCAGAGCATTAAGCGATCGGGGACCCGTTTTCGTGGGCAAAGCAAGGCCGTACACGAAAACGGGTTCCTTATTTTCCTGTCACCCAGCGAGGCAGCCATGCTCTATTTTCAACCGCGCGGCGGCTGGATCGAAGTGATCTGCGGCAGCATGTTCAGCGGCAAGACCGAGGAGCTGATCCGGCGGGTGCGCCGGGCCGAGATCGCGCGGCAGCACGTGCAGGCCTTCAAGGCCCGGCTGGACGACCGCTATTCGGCGTCCCAGGTCGCGTCGCACGACGGCTTGCAGTATTACGCCGAGGTCATCGAGCGCGCCGCGGAGATCCTGGAGCGGCTGCGGCCCGAGACGAACGTGGTCGCGATCGACGAGGCGCAGTTCTTCGACTGGGCCGTGGCGGATGTCGCGCGCGTCCTGGCCGACCGCGGCCTGCGCGTGATCATCACCGGGCTGGATCTCGACTTCCGGGGCGAGCCGTTCGGCCCGATGCCGCTGCTGATGGCCGAGGCCGAGATGGTGGACAAGCTGCACGCCATCTGCGTCGTCTGCGGGGCCGCGGCGAGCCGCACGCAGCGCCTGATCAACGGCGAACCCGCAAACTACTCCGACCCGATCATCCTTGTCGGCGCGAGCGAGGTCTACGAGGCCCGCTGCCGCGACTGCCACAAGGTCCCCGGCCGCCCCGTAGTCGAGTGGTTACAGGTCAAGGGGCCGCGGCCCGACAGCTTTTAGCGGGGACGCGGGCAGCGCGCTTTGGCCCCCACCCCAGCCCTCCCCCGCGTAGCGGGGGAGGGAGGCGCGTCACCCCTTCCCCTGTGGAACGGGGGAAGGGGCCGGGGGATGGGGG
>MWBF01000102.1 GCA_002068935.1 Chloroflexi bacterium ADurb.Bin325 | reverse complement strand
TGGGGCCCGGAGCTCAAGCGCAGCGGGTTCGACGGCGTCATCCTGCACGGCCGCGCGGCGCGGCCCGCCTATCTGTTCATCCACGACGGCGTCTGCGAGTTCCGCGACGCCGACCGCTACTGGGGCAAATACTCTGAAGAGGTGCAGGACGGCCTGGAGGCCGAGTTGGGCGACCGCGGCATCTGCGTATTGCAGACAGGCATCGCCGGCGAGAGCCGGGTGCGCTATGCCGCCATCACGAACCAACTGCGCCATTACCACGGCCGCGCGGGGCTGGGCGCGGTCATGGGCAGCAAGAACCTGCGCGCCATCGTGACGCGCGGCCGGGAGCGGGTCGGCCCGGCGGACAGGGCCGCGGCGCAGGCCGTCCTGCGCGCCTTCCGCGCGATCTACGACCACGAGAACGACGGAATGCACCTCAACGGCACCGCGGGCGGGCTGTCGAGCCTGGACGCGGACGGCATCCTGCCCACGCGCAACTTCCGCGACGGCTCGTTCGAGCACGCGCGCGCCATCACCGGCAAGACCATGTCCGACACGATCCTGACCAACCGCGGGACCTGCTACGCCTGCGCGGTCGCGTGCAAGCGCGAGGTCGCCGTGCCGGAGCGCGGGGTGGAGCCCCGCTTCGGCGGCATGGAATACGAGATCATCGGCGCGCTCGGCTCGCTCATCGGCGTGGGAGACCTCGGCGCGGTCGCGGAGATGTCGCAGTGGGTCAACCGCTACGTCGTCGATGGCATCTCGTGCGGCGTCAGCATCGCGTTTGCAATGGAGTGCTACGAGAACGGTATCCTCACCCGCGATGACCTCGACGGGCTGGATCTACGCTGGGGCAACGCGGACGCCGCCATCCAGATGATCCACAAGATCTGCCGTCGCGAGGGCGTCGGCAGCCTGCTGGCCGAGGGGGTCAGTCGCGCGGCCGCGCAGATCGGCCGCGGGGCCGAACGATACGCCATGCACGTCAAGGGCCAGGAGGTGCCCATGCACGAGCCGCGCGGCAAGGTCGGCGTGGGCCTGGGCTACGCTATCTCGCCGACCGGCGCGGATCACATGGAGGCCAGCCACGACCCCACGTTCGAGTCGCTGGGCATCGCGGAGACGGGCCTGGAGCCGCTCGGCCTGCTGGAGCCGGTGGATCGTTTCGACCTGGGCGCGGAGAAGGTGCGCGCGTTCAGCTATTCGCAGACCGCCTTCAACCTCTACAACAGCGTGGGGATGTGCGACTTTGTCGGCGTGCCGATCAACGCGCTGCGGCTGGAGATGCTGCGCGACTACATCAACGCCGCGACCGGCTGGGACATGAGCCTGTTCGAGCTGATGAAGGTCGGCGAGCGCGCGAACACCATGTACCGGCTCTTCAACCTACGCGAGGGGTTCACCGCCGCGGACGACACGCTGCCCGACCGCCTGTTCGAGGGCCTGAACAACGGCCGCCTGCAGGGCCGCGCGATCGACCGGGAGGAGCTGCGCCGCGCGCTGCAACTCTACTATGGCATGGCCGGATGGGACAGCCAGGGCGTGCCGACGCCCGCAAAGCTGGGCGATCTGGGGCTGACGTGGGCGGCGCAGCCCGCCGCGCGAGACAAGGCGGCCGCATGACCGACATGCTCGTCAAACTCTACGACCTCAAGGACGACTGGAGCTTCGTCGAGCAGCAGGCCGCGCTCGGCATCGCCATCCGCAAGCCCATCGGGCCGGAACACAACGCGGTGCTGGCCTGGATCCGCAGGACGTTCGATGACGGCTGGGCCGCGGAGGCGGCCTGCGCGCTGGCCAACCGGCCCATGACCTGCTTTATCGCGGTCAAGGATCGCGGCGAGGCCGGGCATCACATGATCGGGTTCGCATGCTATGACGCGACGGGGCTGGGCATGTTCGGGCCGACCGGCGTCGAGGAGGCGGAGCGCGGGCAGGGCACGGGCAAGGCGCTGCTCCTCGCCTGCCTGCTCGACATGAAGCTCAAGGGCTACGCGTACTGCGCCATCGGCTGGGCCGGGCCGAAGGACTTCTATCGCAAGGCGATCGGCGCGGTGGAGATCCCCGGCTCGGAGCCGGGCTACTATCGCGGGATGATGAAGCTGGAATGACGGAACGCGCCGGCCTCGGAAGGGCCGGCGCGCGTCGCCCGGTTCAGCTTTTGACGACCACCACCGTATCCAGCACGTCCGGCGCGTGCGCAGGACCGTGGATCGCCAGCTCGCCGCGGTAGGATTGGATCTTCAGCGGCGTGCGGCCGGGGTCGGCCAGGAGGTATGCGGCGCTGGCCCGGCCGGCAAAGGGCAGTTGGATGTGCCCGCCCGCCGGCCAGTCGAAGACGTGCACGTAGGTCCTGTCGCCCGCGCGCGTGGAGCGCGCCCAGGTCAGCCCCTGCACCGGCCCCGCGCGCGTCCCGTAGACGCTCTCGCCGTTGACGGCCAGCCACGCGCCCAGCTCCCGCAATCGCTCGACGCTCGGCTGCGGGATGACGCCCTCCGCGGTCGGCCCCACGTTCAACAGATAGTTGCCGCCCTTGCTGGCGATGTCCACCAGCTTATGCAGCAGATCCTCGGTGGACTTCCAGTTGTGGTCGTCCGTCTTGTAGCCCCACGTGTCGTTGATCGTGGCGGGCGTCTCCCAATCCGCATCCACCAGCGCCGACGGGATCGCATTGTCGCGCGCGGAGGCATAGTCGCCCAGCGCGTTGCCGAGCCGGCCGCAGACCAGCGTCTCCGGCTGGACGCTATGGCACAGCTCCAGCAGGCCGCGGCTCTGCGCCTCGGTGATGCCCTTCGGCGTGTCGAACCAGATGAGCGCGATGGGGCCGTAGTTCGTCAGCAGCTCGCGCACCTGCGGCTTGACGTAGTCCTCGATATAGCCCGCAAAATCCTTCTTGCGCTCGTCGTAGTCCCAATCGTTGCCGTCGCCGTCGGGGTGATGCCAGTCCTGCGTCTGAGAATAGTAGAAGCCGAAGCGGAGGCCCTGCCGCGCGCACTCCGCGGCCAGCTCGGCCATCGGGTCGCGGCCGAAGGGGGTCGCGTCCACGATGTTGTAGCGCGTCAGGCCGGTCTTGTACATACAGAAGCCATCGTGATGCTTGGCCGTGATGACGAAATACTTCTGGCCCGCGGCCTTCGCCAGCGCCACCCACTCGCGCGCATCGAACCTGACCGGGTTGAACTGCGTCGCGAGCGGCTCATATTCGGCCACGGGGATGCGCGCCCGGTGCATGATCCACTCGCCGATGCCGGGCACGGCCTGGCCCTGCCAATAGCCCGCGGGGATGGCGTACAGGCCCCAGTGGATGAACAGTCCGAAGCGCGCAGCGCGCCACCAGTCCAGCCGCGGGTCGTCGCGCGCATCCGCGCGCTGGGCGCGATCTTGCGCAAATGCCTGGGGATCCATGAGTCCTCCGAGGATACAGGGTTTACTCGTTACTCGTTACTTGTTACTCGTTACTCATTACTGGTTACTGATTTGCAACGAGTAATGAGTAATGAGTAATGAGTAATGAGTAACGAGTAACGAGCAATGCGTCATTCGTCCAGCCAGCGCGCGAGGTAATCTAGCAGCCGCTCGGTGTTGGCGCGGCCCTCGGCCGCGGAGGCGTGGGTGCGCGGGTCGACGCCGACCAGCCCGTAACAGGGATGGCCCCGATATTCGTCGACCATGAAGTTGATGCGCTCGTTCGGCCCGCCGATGTCGTCTTGCGGCCCGTCCAGCAGCCGCTCTATGTGGACGAGGTTCGGGTGCAGGTAGAGCATGGACGAGGTCTCCTGCTTGGCCGCGTGGTCGCCCTCGACGCCGGGGACCTGGTTTTCGATCAGCGAGAGGACGCGCATCTTCCCGCCGGTCGCGCGGTAGCGATCCACGGCCGCCTGCTGATATTCCGGATGGTTCGGGTAATGGCCGGAGAGCAGGATGGCCTGACGATAGCCGTCGCGCTCGAACCCGTGCAACAGCTCGCTGACGAGCTGCACCATCGGCCCGCGGCTGACCATGAACGAGCTGGGCCATTCGGTGTGGCCGCCGCCCGCGCCCAGATAGAGCGGTGGATAGACGACGCCGCCGTGCTGCTGCGCCAGGCCGACCAGTTGCTCGTGCGCCTTCAGCGCATCCAGCCCGACCGCGTTGTGATAGCCGTGCCATTCGATGGAGCCGCACGGCACATAGATTGCGGGCCGCCGCGCCCTGGCCGCCGCGATCTGCTCCGGCGTCATGCGCTCCAGCCGCACTTCAGCGGTCAGTCGGTTCGAGTATACGCCCATATCGCGGCCTCACCCGGCCAGCGCCCGCTTCATCGCCGCGATGTGCGTAGGGGTGCTGCCGCAGCACGCGCCGATATAGCTCACGCCCAGCGCCTTCATCTTCGCGGCGTAGTCGGCCATCACCTCTGGCGTGCCGTCGTAATGGATCTGCTTGTCCACGTATCTGGGCAGCCCGGCGTTCGACTGCGCGATCAGAAAGACGCCGTCCGGCCTGGCCTCCACCATCTCCGATATGACGCGCTCGATCTCGGCCGGCCCGTTGCCGCAGTTCGCGCCGATCACGCGCACGCCCAGGTCGTACAGCGCCCGGACGGCCTGTACGGGCTTGACGCCCATCATCGTGCGGAAGCGGGTATCGAAGGTCATCGTCACCGCGATGGGCAGATCCGAGGCGGAGCGAATGCCCTCGACCGCGGCCTCCACCTCGTCGAGCGCGCTCATCGTCTCGATCAGGAAGAAGTCCACCCCGCCCTCGGCCAGCGCGGCCGCCTGCTCCGCAAACGCGGCGCGCGCGCCCTCCGGCGTCAGCGCGCCCAGCGGCTCCATGATCTCGCCGGTAGGCCCCATCGAGCCGGCGACCAGCACCTCGTGATCCGCCGCGTCCGCGACCTCGCGCGCCAGCCGCGCGGCCGCGACGTTGTACTCGTGCACGTGCGCCTCGAGCTGTTCGCGCCCCAGGCGATAGCGCGTCCCGCCGAAGGAGTTCGTGGTGATGATCTGCGAGCCGGCCGCGGCATACCCCTGGTAGATGCCCTTGACCACATCGGGCCGCGCGACGTTCCACGCCTCCGGCGCGCCGCCAGTCGTCAGCCCCGCGGCCTGTAGCATGGTCCCCATTGCGCCGTCGCCGATCACCACGGCGTGGGCCTGCATGAAGTCGATCAGTCTGTCCATGCTTTTCCCTCCGGCCCTGCTATCTCGCCTGGAGCACGGCCTTGGCGGTCATGACCGCCTCCGCCGCGTCCTTGCAGTAATGATCCGCGCCGATATCCTCCGCAAAGGCGCTGTTGAGCGGCGCGCCGCCCACGAGCACCTTGACCCGGTCACGCAGCCCCTCTTCCTTGAGCCGTTCGATGACGGTGAGCATGTAGGGCATCGTGGTGGTCAGCAGCGCAGACATGCCGAGGATATCGGCGTTGTGCTCGCGGATGGCCTCGATGAACTTGTCCGCATCCACGTTGTTGCCGAGATTGTGGACCTCGAAGCCCGCGCCCTCCCACATCATGCCGACGAGGTTCTTGCCGATGTCATGGATATCGCCCTTGACCGTGCCGATGACCGCGACGCCGATCTTGGGCGCGCCGGTCTCCGTCAAAAGCGGCCGCAGGATCTCCATCGCGGCCTTCATCGTGTTGGCCGAGCGCAGCACCTCCGGCACCCACAGGATGCCGGCCCCGAAATCGCGGCCCACGATATCCATGCCGGCGACGAGGCCGTGATTCAGGACGCTGGCGGGCGGCTCGCCCTGCGCAAGCGCCCCGCGCGTGGCCTCGACCACCTCGTCCTTGAGCCCATCGTACAGGTCGTCCTGCATGCGCGTGTAGTGCTTCTGCAGCTCCGGCGACAGATCATCGAACTCAGACATAACACCTTCCTACGGCAAGTAAGTATCTGTCCAAAAAGCGCTGGGGCCGGTCTCGGATAGATTCTAAGCAACCGCATCCAGGATGGCCCGGATGCGCGCCAGTTGTTCCTCGTCGTTGGCGGCCAGCGCCTCGACCTGGCTGCGCAGCGTGATCGGGCCCAGCTCCGCGTGGACCGCGGTCCGGGCCCGCACGACAGGCGTCAGGCTCTCCAGAAAATCGAGCGTCGACGTGCGCAGCGACGTGAACGTCTCGATCAGGATCGGAACCGGCGTATCGGGGTCATAGTCGCCCGTGATGCGCCCGATGGCCGCGACATAAGGGTTCTCTTGCAGGGTGATGCGCACCAGCCGGGCGCGATAGGGCGGCTCGACCGCGCACAGGTGGCTGATGACCTCGCTGATCGACCACTGATCGGCCGCGGGCCGCGTGCGCAGGATGTGCGGCGCTACATCCGCGGTCAGATCGCGCAGCGTGCGCGGGGTCCGCCGCAGGAGCGCCAGCACATCCGGCCAGGCCGCCGTCGACGCCTGGGGCATCGCTACTCTCCCCCTTCCGTGCTCACCACCATCGGCCGCCGCCGCCGCGCCTTGACGACATCGGAGACCCCGCGCGCCCGCCGGCGCGCGACCGCAGCATCGAGCGTCTCCGCCAGGTGCGGGAAGCCATCGACCGAGTGCGGCAAGGGCATCGCCTCCACGAAGGCGTCCTGGAAGCGCGGCTCCATCGCAATGCCGATATACGTCGTCCAGCGCGCCAGCCGCCGCGCATCCTCGCGCTCGTTCTTGTTGAGCAGCGCGATGCGCGCGCCGTCGCCCGCGGAGTTGCCGACGGTGGTCACGCGGGACAGGTCGCAGTCGGGGATCATGCCCAGCACCATCGCATGCCTCGAGTCGATATAGCTGCCGAACGCGCCGGCCAGCATGACCCGATCCACGTGATCGACGCCCATGCGCTCCATCAGCAGCCGGGCCCCGGAGTAGAGCGCGGCCTTGGCAAGCTGGATGTTGCGAACATCCTCGCTGGTGATGACTATCGGCCGGCCCGTGCTCGTCTCGTGCGCCCAGGCCAGCACATACTCGGCCTTTGCGCCCTGCCAGCTCAGCCGCGGGGACTCGATCTCCGGCGCAAACCGGCCGTCGGGCGTCAGCATGCCCGCCATGAAGAGCTCGGCCACGACCTCGATGATGCCCGAACCGCAGATGCCCGCGGCCAGGATCGGCGCTTCGCTGATCCGCGTCCGGCGCTTGCGGCGAGGCGGCGCGCCGAACGTCACGCCGACCGGCTCGGCGCTATCCTGCGTGCCGTTGTCGCTGGCCACGCTCTGCGCCGGCTGCTCGGCGCTTTCGGGGGCCGACCACTTGTCGTTCCACTCGTCGCGGCCGATGACCTTGAAGCGCGGCTCCAGCGTCTCGGGGTCGATGCGCACGCGCTCGATCGCGCCCGGCGCGGCGCGCATGCCGTGGCGGATCTGCGCGCCCTCGAACGCGGGGCCGGTCGGGCTGGAGGCGGAGAAGAGCTGCCGGGAGTTGCCCAGGAGCAGCTCACCGTTGGTCCCCACGTCCACGATGAGCCAGACCTCGTTCTCGGGGGCCTTATCCGGCTCCTCGGCCAGGATGACGCCCACGTTGTCCGGGCCGACATGGCCGGCCTCGATAGGCAGCACATGGGCCTGCGCGCCCGGCGCAAGCCGCAGCCCGATATCGCGCGCCTTGATGTCCACGGCGTCGCTGATGGCCGGCGCAAAGGGCGACTGGCCCAGCTCGCGCGGGGGAATGTTGAGCAGGATGTGGTGCATGACGCTGTTGGCGACCAGCACGATATCGGTGATCGCGGTCACCTGAATGCCGGCCTCGGCCGCGGCCTGTCGCGCCAGATCGTTCAACGCCGCGACGATCGCATCGTGCAGGGTGGCCAGCCCCTCCGCGCCGTTCAGGTCGCAGTAGCTGACCCGGCTCATCAGATCCTCGCCGTAGGCCACCTGCGGGTTCATCTGGCTCACGGTGGCCAGCACATCGCCGGTGCGCAGGTCGCACAGGTGCATCGCGACGCTCGTCGTGCCGATGTCCACGGCCAGGCCGTAGGCCTCCTCGACATAGCCCGGCTGCACGCGCACGGCCTCCCGGCCCTGCCAGACCGTCACCGTGACCTTCCAATCGCCCTTGCGCACCACCTGTTGCAGGTCGTTCAACAGGATGGGGTCGAGATGCACGCCGGGCAGATCGAAGCGCGCGGCCAGCTCGTTGGCGATGCGATCCCAGTCGCCGAGCTGATGCTCCAGCGTGGGCGCTTCGACCTCGACATAGTACAGACGGATGGCCGGATCGATCTCGATGGCGCGCACCGTGGCGGCCTTGCGCACCACCTGCTTGCGCGCCTGGCTCTCCTCGGGCACGAAGATCATCAGATCGCCGTGCACCTCGCAGGCGCAAGAGAGTCTCCGCCCCGGCAGGGCGGGATGGCGATCGAAATAGCGGACCTCCCGGCCGTCCTGCGGCGAAAGGTGCTCCGCGGCGGAATCGATGCCGTGCTTCGAAAAATGCCCCTCCTGGACCATGACCTGACACTTACCGCATGTCTGACGACCACTACAGATCGACTCGATTTCGACACCGAGCGCACGCGCTGAATCCAGCAGGTTCGCGCCGTCCGCGACCTCGCCCTGACGTCCTGAGGGCTGGAACACAACGCGATGAGTTTTAGCAGGGTTAGAAGACATGATACCTCACGAACAAAAGTGATCTGATGGCAGCGTGATTGTACGTCAAAAGAGATTACAAAGCAAACGATTTACAAGCTGCAAGTGACAGGCTTTATGGTCCCGGCCGCGAGCGTGGGCTGGCCGCGCAACCCGCAACCGGCAACCTGTCCCGGCTACTCCACGAACAGGTGATTGGTCCACGCACGACGGCCCTGACCGTCCTCCACCTCCAGATACATGTAGCGCCAGTCGTCCGGCACGTCGAACGCGGCGGAGGTGAGCCGCCGGCCATCGAAGCTGCCGACCCGCTGGCCGTGGCTGTTGGGGCCGACCAGCCGCGCAAACTGGACGGGCGAGGTCTCGATGCTGATGCGGCGGCCATCGTAGGCGATGTCGTGGATGACCGGGCCGCAGGACGAATAGAAATGGCCCGCGCGCAGCGCAGACAGGATGGCCGCGGGGGTGCGCTCGGCCGCGGCGACCATGATCCACCCGCCGTTCCAGCCGGGATGTTCGGCGCGGATGTGCGCATCGTCGACCGCCAGCCCCAGGGTGGCGCTGTCGTGCTCCAGCATGTTGGTCCAGTAGGCCCCGCCCTCCCCCTTGCCGTTCAGCCAGCGGCAGACATGGTTGTAGACCTCCACCCCGTCGAAGCCGTGGCGTCGCGCATCGGCCAGGGTGTTTGCGCACCAGTGAGGGTGCGCCAGGATGAGCAGCGCGCCCTGCGCGCGCGCCGCGGCCAGCGCGGCCATAAAGCCGTCCTCCCGCCGGATGCCCGTCACCCGGCCCAGGACGACGACATGATAGAGCGCGCCCTCCTGATCCCTGCCGTCCAGCTCCACGCCGTCGAGCCAGAGCAGCGGGTAAGCCGTCGCATCGTTGGCCGCATCGGAGGCGACCCAGTGATCGGTGCGAAACAGAAAATCGTAGCCCGCGCCCGCATACAGGTCAGCCAGCGCGGGGAAATCCAGGCCGCCATCGGACGCAATGCTATGGATGTGTGTGTTGCCCTTGAACCAACGGGCAGCGGGCGGATAGCGGAAACGACGCATGACACCTCTCCCTGATAGATGAGTCCCGGCAGAAACGCATTGCCCTTTACGGTAGCAGAGATAGTACATCGATGCAAATCGCCGCGGCTATGGTCGCAATTCCAAATGCGAATATTCCGGGAGCGCCCTGATTTGGACAGGATTCACAGGATTTACAGGATGCTCCGGTGGGGGCTCGGTCAGAGACCGGCCCCAGCATTTTTCGCCCACAGAGACCGGCCCCAGCATTTTCCACCTGCTCTGGCCGGTCATGCTCAACGCAGTTGAGCCTACCGAGCCAGAGGGCAAAGGGGCGGCCATGCTTGAATTTCGGGTGCGATTTGCACCCGCTTAGTGCCTGCACTATAATGCCCCTGGCTGTGCTCAGGATGCCATCACAGACGAGCCGCCGCACCAATCCTCAGGAGTTAATCGCTCATGCAGACTGTCCTTCGCTCTAAGACGGGCGTCGAAGCCATCATCAGCCCGAACCATCCCTTTACCGTCATCGGCGAGCGCATCAACCCCACCGGCCGCAAGGCGCTGGCCGCGGAGATGCTGGCAGGCAACTTCGAGCGCGTGAAGGCGGACGCGCGCGCGCAGGTCGAGGCCGGGGCCACGGTCCTGGACGTCAACGCGGGGCTGGG
This sequence comes from Chloroflexi bacterium ADurb.Bin325, assembly GCA_002068935.1. GTDB lineage: Bacteria > Chloroflexota > Anaerolineae > CG2-30-64-16 > CG2-30-64-16 > MWBF01. The sequence goes on along the minus strand of MWBF01000102.1, from coordinate 859 downwards.
CGTTGCAAACGCGCATGAGCTCGAGCCGGAGGTCATGGTCAAGGCCATCCAGGCCGTCCAGGAGGTAGTGGACGTCCCGCTGTGCATCGACTCGTCGGTCGTGCCCGCGCTGGTCGCCGGGCTGAAGGCCGCAGGCGGCCGGCCGCTGATCAACTCGGTCACGGGCGAGGAGGAGCGGCTCGAAAAGGTGCTGCCGCTGGTGGCGGAGTACAAGTGCGCGGTGATCGCCATCTCCAACGACGAGTCGGGCGTCAGCGCCGATCCGAAGGTGCGCTTCGAGGTCGCCAAGCGCATCGTGCAGCGGGCCGAGTCTTACGGCATCCCGCGCGAGGACATCCTGATCGACCCGCTGGTCATGCCCGTGGGCGCGGTGGGCGGCGCAGGCAAGGCCGTGCTGGATCTGGTGCGCTGGGTCACGGACGAGCTGGGCTGCAACACGGTCTGCGGCGCGAGCAACGTCTCCTTCGGCCTGCCCGACCGCGAGGCCATCAACGCCACCTTTATTGCCATGTTGATCGCGGCCGGCATGACGTGCGCCATCACCAACCCGCTCAAGCTGGAGCTCAGGAAGTCGATCATGGCCGCGGACATGCTGATGGGCCACGACGAGGACTGCATGAACTGGCTGAGGTACGCCACGATGTGGGCGACGCCGAAGATCATGGTCTTGGTCGAGCCGTTCTGGTAGCGGTGGCCATCGACGTCGAGCCACATCTTGAGGTTCTGGACGTCGCTGACTTCGTCCTTGGTCACCAGCCAGGGGCCGATCGGGCCGAAGGTGTCGGCCGACTTGCCCTTGGTCCACTGGCCGCCGCGCTCGGTCTGGAAGTGACGCTCGGAGAGGTCGTTCACCACGCAG
>MWBF01000101.1 GCA_002068935.1 Chloroflexi bacterium ADurb.Bin325 | reverse complement strand
CGATGGGCACGTTTGCGACGACCGGCGCCTGGCCCTGCAACGACAGGTGGCGGACGCTTTGGAGCGGATGCTGGATGCCGGAAGCTGGAAACTGGAAGCTGGAAGCTTGTGTCTGGAGGCTGGATGGCGAGCGCGCAGGGCGCCCCGCGCTCTCGTCTCCGGCTTCCGGCTCCCAGGTTGCGATGTCCGGGCCGGCGTAGTCCTGGAGGTCGTGCCGGGCGAGGGTCTGCTCCTCGTCGAGGGCACGCGCGGCCGCGTCCACCTCGTCGCCGTTCAGATAGCCGACCAGCGGGCCGGGGTCCGAGGGCGGCATGAAGACGTCCACGAAGGGGAAGCGCGCCTTGAGCGCGGGGTTGGGCCTGACGCCGACCATGCAGCCCATGAGCGCGATGATGCGGTGCGGGTTCTCGTCCTTCAGCGGCTTCAGCGACGCGAGCCGGCCGACCACCTTGTCCTCCGCGCTCTGGCGGACGACGCAGGTGTTCAGCACGATGATGTCGGCCTGCTGCGCCTCGCCGGTCGGCATATAGCCCAACGCGTCCAGCTCCGCGGCGACGCGGCCCGAATCCGCCTCGTTCATCTGGCAGCCGATGGTCCAGATATGATAACGTTTCACTTCTTCTCCAACGCTGCAATCACGTCGCCGGGCTGGACGGCCTCGTGGCCTGCGAGCATGTGTGTGAGATATTGGCCGGTGTATGAGCGCTCGCTGCGCGCGACATGCTCCGGCGTGCCCTCCGCGATGATGTAGCCGCCGGCGTCGCCGCCCTCCGGCCCTAGGTCGATGACCCAGTCCGCGCACTTGATGACATCGAGGTTGTGCTCGATGACGACCACCGTGTTGCCGTGATCGACCAGCCGCGAGAGCACCTGGAGCAGCTTCTGGATGTCGTCGAAGTGCAGCCCGGTGGTCGGCTCGTCCAGGATGTAGAAGGTCTTGCCGGTGGCGCGGCGACTCAGCTCCTTGCTCAGCTTGACGCGCTGCGCCTCGCCGCCGGAGAGGGTCGTGCCCGGCTGACCGAGCCGGATATAGCCCAGGCCGACCTCCTGGAGCGTGGTCAGCTTGTTGCGGATGGGCGGGATGTGCTGGAAGAACTCCAGCGCCTCGTCCACGGTCATGTCGAGCACGTCCGCGATGCTGGCGCCCTTGTATTTGATCTCCAGCGCCTCGCGGTTGTAGCGCTTGCCGTGACATACCTCGCACGGCACGTAGACGTCCGGCAGGAACTGCATCTCGATGCGAATGATGCCGTCGCCCTGGCAGGCCTCGCAGCGGCCGCCCTTGACGTTGAAGCTGAAGCGGCCCGGCTTGTAGCCGCGCATCTTGGCCTCGGGCAGCGCGGCGAACAGGTCGCGGATGTCCGTGAACAGGTTGGTGTAGGTCGCGGGGTTCGAGCGCGGGGTGCGGCCGATGGGCGACTGGTCGATCTCGACGACCTTGTCCAGGTTCTCGATGCCCTCGATCGCCTCGTGGCGGCCCGGCCGATCCTTGGCGCGGTACATCCGCATCGCCAGCGCCTTGTAGAGCACCTCGTTGATGAGGCTGGACTTGCCGCTGCCGCTGACGCCGGTCACGCAGATGAACTTGCCGAGCGGCAGGCGCACGTCCACATGCTTGAGGTTGTTCTCGGTCGCGTTGCGGACGATGAGATACTCGCCGTTGCCGGGACGACGGATCTTCGGCACCTCGATGCGCTTTTCCCCGCGCAGATATTGCGCGGTCAGGCTGTCGGTGCAGTGGAGGAAGTTGGGCGTCCAGTCCGAGCAGACGACGTGGCCGCCCTGCTCGCCCGCGCCCGGCCCCAGGTCGACGATCCAGTCCGCGGTGCGCATGGTCTCCTCGTCGTGCTCGATGACGAGGACGGTGTTGCCCAGGTTGCGCAGGTCGAGCAGGGTCTGGATGAGCCGGGCGTTGTCGCGCTGGTGCAGGCCGATGCTGGGCTCGTCCAGGATGTACAGCACACCCATCAGCTGCGACCCGATCTGCGTCGCCAGCCGGATGCGCTGCGCCTCACCGCCGGAGAGCGTGGCGGTCATGCGGTCGAGCGTCAGATAATCCAGGCCGACGTCGGTCAGGAAGCGGATGCGCGCGTGCAGCTCCTTGAGGATCTGGCGCGCGATGGCGTATTCGCGCTGGGTCAACGGCGAGCTGTCCGGCACGGTCTCCGCGGCGCCCACGCGCGCGGTCGCGCGGCGCGAGGCGGCCATGCCCCTGTGCGCGCCGTTATCGCGGTCGCCGTTGGTCGGGAGCCGCGGGGCTTCGACATCGGCCCCTTGCAGCCCGGCCAGCTGTTCGATCCAGTCCAGCGCGCGCGTGACGGAGAAGTGGCTGGCCTCATCGATGTTCAGGCCGGTGATGGTCACCGCGAGCGCCTCCGGGCGCAGGCGCTTGCCGGCGCAGGTGGGGCAGGGGCGGCTGCTCATGTACCGCTCCAGCTCGCTGCGGATGTATTCCGAGGTCGTCTCGCGGTAGCGGCGCTGCAAGTTCGGGATGACGCCCTCGTAGTTGGTCTGGAAGTAGCGGTCGTGCCCGTCGTTGTTGACGTAACGGATGGAGATCGTCTCGCCCTTTTTGCCGCCGTAGAGGATCGTGTCCAGTTGGTGCTTGCTGAGCTCGCTGACCGGCACATCGAAGGGGATGTGGTGGTGTTCGGCCGCGGATTCGAGCATGGCGTGATAGATGGTCTGGGTGTCGCGATCCCAGGGGCGGATGGCGCCGTTGTTCAGCGGCCGGCTGCGCTCGACGATCAGGTCGGGGTCGAACTCCATCATGCTGCCCAGGCCCGTGCAGGTGGGGCAGGCGCCGTGCGGGCTGTTGAAGCTGAAGGTGCGCGGCTCGATCTCGGGCAGGCTGAAGCCGCAGACGGGACAGGCGAAACGCTCGGAGAAGAGGCGGTCGCGCGGATGTTCCGGATCCGTGATGTCCGCGACCAGCATCACGCTATCGCCCAGGCGCAGCGCGGTCTCCACCGAGTCGGCCAGCCGCGCCTTCTCCGCGTCCTCCTGGCCCGGCTCGGGCCGGCGGAGGATCAGGCGATCCACGACCGCTTCGATGGTGTGGTTCTTGTAGCGATCCAGCTCCGGCGGGTTCTCCACCTCGTGCAGCTCGCCGTCCACGCGCGCGCGCACGAACCCGGCCTTGCGGATGTCCTCGAAGACGCCCTTGTGCTCGCCCTTGCGATCCATGATCAGGGGCGCGAGGAGCAGCAGGCGGCTGCCCTCGGGGTATTCCAACAGGCTATCGACGATCTGCTGCACGGTCTGCGCGCTGATCTCCCGGCCGCAGTTGGGGCAGTGGGGGATGCCGATGCGCGCATACAGGAGGCGCAGATAGTCGTAGATCTCGGTGATGGTGCCGACGGTCGAGCGCGGGTTACGGCTGGCCCCGCGCTGGTCGATGGAGATGGCCGGGCTGAGGCCCTCGATCTGATCTACGTCGGGCTTTTCCATCAGGCCGAGGAACTGGCGCGCATAGGCCGACAGTGACTCGACATAGCGGCGCTGCCCTTCGGCGTAGATGGTGTCGAATGCCAGGCTCGACTTGCCGGAGCCCGACAGACCGGTGATGACGACGAGCTTGTCGCGCGGCAGCTCGATGTCGATGTTTTTGAGATTGTGTTCGCGCGCCCCGCGCACGACGAGTTTATCCTGGCCCATGTTACCTCGATCCGGTCGCGACTGGTATTTGCCGAACTTTTATTCTAGCAGAAAAGGGGACGCGGGTCAACTTTGCCGCGCGTTTTCGAGGATTTTGCGGATTCGGCTCGGCCGCCGGTGAAGGCGTAGCCCTGCGCCTGCCAGAAGGCCAGCTCGAGCGCATCGTGCGCGGGCACGCCGGTCTCGACGCGCGTCACGCCGTATGCGCCGGCCAGCCACCGCTCGGCCATGCGCAGGGCCAGGCCGCGGATCTCGGGGGCGTCATACGGCGGCGCAAGCAGCAGCAGCCCGGCATGAGCCAGGCCCGGCGTCTCGTTGTCGAGCTTGCAGTCCAGCATCCCGACCAGCCCCGCGGCGACGAAGACGCCGAACTGGAAGCGGCCGGCCGCGCCGAGCGCCTGCACGAAGTCGCGGCCGGCCTGATCCGGCGGCGCGGGCCGGCCGATGAGCCGGACGAAGTCCGCGGGGCAGGCGTCGTAGACGGCTTGCAGCGCGTCCAGGTCCGCGTCGGTGAGCAGGCGAAGGGTGAGCGTCATGTGGGTATGATATGCGCGCGGGACCGGCGCGTCAACCCTCGGCGACCCGCCGCGCCAGGTCCGCCAGCTCACGCTCCGCCCGTTGCAGCGCCTCGGTCGTCGCGGCGAGCGTGGCCTGCTGCGTCTCCACGAAGCGCGTGTAAGGGGCCATCGCATCGCGGATGCGGGCGAGCGAGCGGCCCAGCTCGGCCTCGAACTGGTTGCTCAGCGCGGCGTTCAGACGGCCGCGCAGCTCGTCCACCTTGCGCTGCAGATCCAGCTTGGCGCGGCGGCGCTTGTTGGGGATGACATAGAAGCCGACCGCGGCCAGCGCGCCCGCGGCGAGCACGCCGGTCACGTCCGCCAGCGCGGTCGCCAGCACCTTGACCAGCAGCGCGCCCAGCCCGATGGCGCCCACCTCCACGATGGCGGTCTGCGCGACCGCGCGCTGCACCGACTCGCCCAGCTCGCGCGCCTCAGCCTGGTGGTCGTAGGTCGCCACGACCGCGCGCGCGGAGCGGCCTACCGATTCCAGGAGCTGCTGGCGGTTGGACTCGAACGCGCCGCCGACCTGCCCGATGATCTGGCCGGAGTGCCGCGTGATGCGCTTGTTGAGATAGTCCATCACGCCCTGCCACTGGCGGAAGTCCTGATCCACCAGCCAGTCGATCAGGTCGTGCGTGTGCGCCTCGACCCGCGCAGAGGTGTCGGCCACGACCTCGCGCTCGAACATCCCGCGCACGCGATCTGCATTCACCAGGTCGAGGATGCGCTGGATGCGGATCGTCTCGTCGAAGAAGTTGTTGCCGCGCACCGACATGCCGTACAGCACGTTGTCCACGTGGCTCAGGTGATACTTGAACTCGCGGCGCATATCGTCTTCGTAGGCGGCCAACTGCGCCTCGATGGTGCGGACGGTGGCGACGTCCTCCTTGAGCAGGGTGCGCCGCGCCTCGGCGACCTGCTCGTAGCGCTGCACGAGCCGCTGCGCCACGCCGAGCGGGTTGGCGAGCTTGAGCCGCAGGCGCTCCTTCTCGTCGAGCGTCTTGAGGATGTAGCTCTCCAGCGGCTCGAACTGGCTGGCGCGCCAGAGCCGGGTGCGCTCGTCGGCGTCGATGCTCTCCTTGGCCTGCCGCGCCTGGCGGGACGATACCGCAAACACCGTCGGGACGCGGCCCAGCAGGCTGCGCCCGTTCTCGGCCACGAATTGGACGATGCGCTCGACCTCCGCCGGCCCCTCCAGGATATCGATCTTGTTGACGACGAAGACGACCTTCTTGCCCCACTCGCGGATGCGCTCGATGAAGGCGCGCTCGCTCTCGCTGAAGGGCCGGTCCGCGGAGGTGACGAACAGGATGAGATCCGCGCGGGGCACGAACTCCTCGGTGATCTCCTGGTGCCGGCGGATGACGGCGTTGGCGCCCGGCGTGTCCACGATGTTGATGTCGCGCAACCACTCGATGGGGTAGGTCGCCACCAGGGTGTCCTGCCCGGCCGCGGCCTGCTTCGCCTCGTCGCCGTACTTGAGGATGTGGATGGCCGCGGTGGTCGGCGTGACCCCCTCGACCAGGAACCGCTCGCCGAGCAGCGCGTTGATGAACGCGGACTTGCCGCTGTTGAACTCGCCCACGATGACCAGCAGGAAGAGCTCGTCGAGCTGCAACAGCGCGCGGTCGAGCCGCGCCAGGTCGTCGTCCGAGGCGTCCAGGTGGGCCAGCGGCCCGCGCAGCAGCGCCAGCTGCTGCCGCTCCTCCTTGAGCAGCGCCTCGTCTTTGTCGGTCAGAAATCGCCGCAACATGCTCGCCGCCTTCATGCGCGCTCCGGCGCTACCACCGGCTCAGATCGAACACGATCTTGAGCACCTGGATGCGTTCCTCGGGCGTGGCCCAGCGCAACTGGAAGTTGTCCTGGATCACCGTGACGAGCAGCTCCGTGTTGATCAGCTTGCCGGCATAGATGGTGTGCCGCGCGACCAGCCCCGTGCGGGTCGGCCAGCTCCACGTCTGGTCGAAATAGAGGTTGCCCAGGCCATAGAGGATCAGCCGACCGTTGCGCAGCTCGACCGCCTGGGGCGTGTGCGCCATGACGCCGGTCACGACATCCGCGCCCGCGTCGCTCATGGCCCGGAAGTCGGCCTCCTGCGTCGGGATGGGCTCGTACTGATAGTCGCCCGCGTCGTTGAACTCCGTGTGCTGGACTTCCGCAAACACGAGATCCACCCTGGGCTTGAGCTCCGCGATGTCCGCGGTCATCTGCTCGAGGACGAAGCGCGCTGAGCCGGGGTAGTCTGGGCCGGCCCATGCGCTCACCTGCTCGCCCGTGCCGGAGCGATACCACTCCGGGCCCCACTCGTTTGCGCCGAGGAAGCCGAGCCGGTTGCCGTTGTGCTCCAGGATAAGCGGCTTGCGCGCATCCACCTCGTTTGCGCCGCCGCCGTAGACCGGGATCTGCTTGCTCTTGTAAAACTCCAGCGACCAGAGCGCGTTCGAGTAGCCGAAGTCGTTCCAGTGGTTGCCGGTCAGCCCGATGGCGTCCACGCCGGAGAGCTCCAGGTTCAGGAAGTAGCCGGGCCGCGAACAGAGGATGAGGTTGTTCAGGCTGTTATCGGCCTGGCAGTCTTCGACGAAGGGGATCTCGTTGCTGATAATGGTGATGTCGGCCGCGGCCAGCTCCGGCCCGACCTGGCGCGCGAGAAAGCCGTCGTCGCCGGAGCGGTCGGTGGCGACGGCCGAGTTGCGGGCCATGGCCGTGACGCCGGTCATCACCAGGACGGTCAGCTTGCCGGGGTCGCGGTTCGTGACTGGCAGGCCCGCGGCCGCCAGCCGACTAAGCTCCGCGCGGCCGCGCTCGGTCAGCGGCGCGAGGTACGCGCGCGCGGTCAGCGGCCAGCTTGCCGCGTCGAAACGGTTGTCGGTGGGCCACGCGGCGTCGAGCTTGATGGCGCGGAGCCTCACGGTCAGGCTTTCGAACGGCACGATGCCCAGGCCCATCGGGTCGCCCCACAGCGCCTCGGCCACCGCGTCCGCGGCCTGCGGCTTGACCGCCGCGCCGGGCGCGCCGAGCAGCGCGGTCAGGTCGGGCAGGATCTCTTCCGGGATGTAGATGTTGGTGTAGTTCGGTGAGGCCGCCTCGCCCGTCCAGGCGCCCTTGAGCTCGTCCAGCGTGGTGCCCTCGAGGATGGAAGACATGCGATCCACCGGCGTAAACACGCGCTCCCAGGCCATCACCGCGTCCGCCGCGGCCTGCGCGGTCAGGCGCAGGTCGGCCTCCGCGGTGACGATCTCGGCCGGGCCGCCGCTGGCCAGCACGGCCAGCACCTGCTCCCCGGCCTGCGCCGGCAGGCCGGCCTCGACCTCGAGGCCGAGCGCGCCCCGCGACGGCTTGGGCGACGGCGTGGCCGTCGATGCGGCGGCGGGCGGCTGCGCGGTCGCGGGCGGCGCATCGGTCGGCGTCAGCGCGGCCGCGGCCTCCTGCACGACCGTCGTCAGCGGCTCGGGCGTGACGCGGATGACGGTCGTGGCCGCGGGCGCAGCGGCCGGCGCGGGCGACCCGCAGCCGGCAACCAGGATGATGAGCAGCATTCCGAGAGCGATACGTGAACGATGGAATCGGGGCACCTTGGTTTCCTCCGGTCAAACAGGCATCGACGCACAGATAAAGGACATTATAGCACAACCTCGATCTCGCCGTGGCTCAGGTCGATCAGGGCCGCGGCCAGGGCCTCGGCGCGCTCCTCGGGCAGCGTGATCTCCCAGGTGACGTCCGCGGCAAAGTCCTGGCCCGTCAGCCGCGCCTCGTAGTCCGGCAGGAGCCGCGCCACGGGCGTGACCCAACTGTACGGGCCGGAGGCAAGGAAGGTGCGCAGCGCCACCTTCTCCTCGACCGGCAGCTCGGCCAGCACGGCCTTGACGCCCCCGCTGTAGGCGCGCACCAGCCCGCCCGTGCCGAGCTTGATGCCGCCGAAGTAGCGCGTCACGACGACCGCGAGGTCGCCGATGCCGCTGCCCAGCACGACGGCCAGCATGGGCCGGCCCGCGGTGCCGGACGGCTCGCCGTCGTCGCTCATGCCGATCTGCGCGGTGGAGCCGGGCGGCCCCGCGACGAAGGCGTAACAGTTGTGGCTGGCGTCGGCAAACTCCGCGCGCATCTCCGCGATGAAGGCGCGGGCCTCCTCGACCGTGGCCGCGGGCGCGGCCGTGCTGATGAAGCGCGAGCGGTTGATGATCTCTTCGACGCGGCGGCGCGCCGCGGGAACCGGGTAACGTGACATGCTGCAAGTATACGGAAGAAGCGCCGCGGTGACAAAGCGGCGGGGCGCGCGGGCGCGCCTTGACCGGAAGCCAGGCCGATGTTTGAGGCCCGTCCCCGACATTGACACCCTGTCGCCGACGTGATAGGCTGGCGGGCAAAATGATTCGCCCAGAGGGAGGATATCATGCAGCCCAGGTCCCTGATCGTCGAACGCGATGTCCCCGTTGTGATGCGCGATGGCGTCACGCTGCGCGCCGATGTGTACCGCCCCACGACGGACGAACGTCTGCCGGTCCTGCTCCAGCGCACGCCCTATGGCAAGAACTTCTCGAACGCGGCGCTTGGCCTGCTGGCCGCGGAGCGCGGCTATGTCGCGGTCTTTCAGGACACCCGCGGGCGCTGGAACTCCGAGGGCGCGGACATCCCCTTCGTGCACGAGAAGGCCGATGGCCATGACACAGTCAACTGGGCTGCCGGGCAGCCGTGGTCGAACGGCAAGGTCGGCATGTTCGGCGGCTCCTACCTGGGCTACACCCAGATCGCCAGCGCGGTGACGCACCCGCCGGCCCTGAAGGCCATCGTCCCGCACATGGCCATGTGCGACCTTTACGATGTCACGTTTGTCGGCGGCGCGGTCGGGCTGGGCCTGGGCGTGAGCTGGGGCCTGGGCTCGTTGGCGCCCATGGCGATCCTGCGCCAGGAGCCCGCGGCTCAGCCCGCGCTGATGGAGCAGCTCGTCGCGGCCATAGACGGGATGGCGCGGGGCGAGACCTTCCGCCGCACGCCGCTCGTCGATATGCCGCTCATCGGCAGGCAGGGCCTCGTCCCCTGGTTCTCCGACCTCCTGGGGTATCCGCGGGACCATGAGTTCTGGCGCAGCCAGGCCTGCGCTCCCGCGGACATCACGATCCCCGCGCTGCACGTCGGCGGCTGGTACGACGTCTTTGCGGCGCACACGGTCCGCGATTTCGCGGCCGTCCGCGCGGCCGGGAACACGCAGCAGAAGCTGCTGATGGGGCCGTGGTATCACGGGCCGATGGATGGCTGGGTCGGCGAGGTCGATTTCGGGATGGCTGCGTCGGGCGGGGCAATCATGTTCGATGAGATACAGTTGCGCTGGTTCGACCACTGGCTCAAGGGCAACGAGAACGGGATCATGGAGGAGCCGGCGGTCCGGCTCTTCGTGATGGGCCGCAACCGCTGGCGGACGGAGGACGCGTGGCCGCTGGCGCGGGCACGCGACACCGCTTACTATCTGCACAGCGGCGGCGCGGCCAACACGCTGCACGGTGACGGAATGCTGAGCACGGAGCCGCCGGGCGACGAGGCCGCCGACACCTATCTCTACGATCCGCGCAACCCCGTGCCGACGCGCGGGGGCGGGCTGTGCTGCTCGTCGGCCGCGCTCACCGCGGGTGCGTTCGACCAGCGCGCGATCGAGGCGCGGCCCGACGTGCTCGTCTACACCACCCCGATCCTCCAGGAGGACGTGGAGGTCACGGGCGTGATCCGGCTGCATCTATGGGCCGCGACTAATGCGCCCGACACCGACTTCACGGCCAAGCTGGTCGATGTCGGCCCGTGCGGGTTTGCGCGCAACCTGTGCGACGGCATCCTGCGCGGCCGCCACATGGCAGGCGGCCGCCTGGAGCCGGGGCGGGCGTACGAGTGGGTCATCGAGCTGGGGCCGACGAGCAACGTCTTCCTGGCCGGCCACCGCATCCGGCTGGAGGTTGCCAGCAGCAACTTCCCGCGCTACGACCGCAACCTGAACACCGGGGAGTCGATCGGCGAGGGCACGGCCATGCGCAGCGCGTTGCAGACGGTGCTGCACGATTCCGCGCACGCCTCGCGTCTGATCCTGCCCATTGTCCCGGACGCATGAAGGGCTGTTTGAAAAGCCCGTTTCGGGCGGTTTAAACCGCTGCCACCATTACCAAGTCTCCCTGCGGAGACTTTTGCACTTCAGAGCCTATCCGAAAATTGCTCTGGCCGGTCTCTGACCGTGCCCCTGGCTCGGTCAGAGACCGGCCCCAGCGGGGCTTCGGATAGACGTTTAGTCTGCGAAGGCAGACTTGGTAATGGTGGCCGTGACTTCAGTCGCCGGGGAACTTTGTAAGCGGCGGCTGCGCCGCTAGATCATCCCCAACCCCTGCATCCAGTCCGCGAAACGTTCGATCCATGTGTCGGAGGGCAGCCCCATCTTGCGCATGCCGAAGCCGTGCTCGCCGTGCGCATAGATGTGCAGCTCCACGGGGAGCTGCGCGGCCTGCCAGGCGCGATAGAGCGCCAGGCTGGCCCAGACGGCCATCTGGTCCGCGGAGGCGCACAGGAGGAAGAGCGGCGGCGCATCCGCCGGGGCCTCGACCTCCTCGAAGACCGCCGCATAGATGGGCGCGGCGAAGTCGGGCCGGCAGTCCGGCGTGTAGTTCAGCGCGATCTGCGCGGTGAGCCCGCCGCCGGCCGAGAACCCCATGAAGCCGATCTTGTGCGGGTCCACGCCCCACTCCGCGGCGCGCTGCCGCACGATGCGGACAGCCTGCTGCGCATCGGCCAGGGCCAGCGGCTCGATGGCGCGCAGCCCCGCGGCCCGCGCCTCGGCGTTCGCCATGAACGCGGCGACCTGCTCCGCCATGTTTGCGCCGGTCTGGATCAGGCGATATTTCAGGACGAAGGCGGTGAC
>MWBF01000100.1 GCA_002068935.1 Chloroflexi bacterium ADurb.Bin325 | reverse complement strand
CCGACGGGGGAAGGGGCGTGCTCCCTCCCCTGCGCAGCGGGGGAGGGCCGGGGTGGGGGCCATAAGTCGCCCCCATCCCCTGACCCCTTCCCCCGTCGGGACGGGGGAAGGGGGACATTCCCTCCCCTGCGCAGCGGGGGAGGGCCGGGGTGGGGGCCATACCCAGCCCCCATCCCCCAACCCCTTCCCCCGTCGGGACGGGGGAAGGGGGACATCCCCTCCCCTGCGCAGCGGGGGAGGGCCGGGGTGGGGGCCATAAGTCGCCCCCATCCCCCAACCCCTTCCCCCGTCGGGACGGGGGAAGGGGCGTGCTCCCTCCCCTGCGCAGCGGGGGAGGGTTAGGGTGGGGGCCAAACAGGGAAGGGGCCATTCACCGCTACGAGCCGGAGAGCCACCGGTGCAGCAGCGGGACCGCGGCCGCGGCCGCGACCGCCCGGTGGCTGATGGCGTTCTTCACTTCCGCAGCAAGCTGCGCCATCGTCATCCCGTATGCGGGCACATAGAACACCGGATCGTAGCCGAAGCCGTGCTCGCCGGCCGGCCCGAACGCGATGACGCCCTCACATGCGCCGTCCGCGGTCTCCACCAGGCCGCCCTCCGCGGCCGGCCGGGCCAGCGCCACCGTGCAGCAGAAGCGCGCGCTCCGCTCCGCCCAGGGCACGGCCGCCAGCGCGTCCAGCAGCTTGCGATAGCGGTCGGCGTCGCTGGCGTCCGGCCCGGCATAGCGCGCGGAGAAGACGCCGGGCCCCCCGCCCAGCGCCTCTACGGCCAGCCCGGAATCGTCGGCCCACGTCCACAGCCCGCTCAAGTCGGCGTAGAAGCGCGCCTTGCTGATGGCGTTCTCCGCAAAGGTCGCGCCCGTCTCCGCGGCCTCGGCCGCGATGCCCTCCGCGGCGAGATAGGTCACCTCCAACGGCAGGCCGGCCAGCAGCGCGCGATACTCGCGCACCTTGCCCTGGTTATGCGTCGCAACCAACAGCTTGCGCATCTCCCGTTTCCTTCTGCATTGATCCGTCCGGCTTTTGCCACGAACGGCCCCAGATGCTATCATAGGCGCACTTATTCGAGCAAGCGGAGGAGACCATTGGGCACGCATTACCCCTTGCGCATTTTCGCCGGGTCAGCGAATCGCCCGCTCGCCGAGGCCGTTGCGCAGATCCTGAATACCCCGTTGGGCCGCTGCACCACCACGCATCTCAAGGACAGCGAGACGCACGTGATCATCGACGAGGTGGTGCGCGACCAGGATGTCTTCATCATCCAGCCCTGCTCGCGGCCCGTGAACGACAACCTCATGGAGCTGCTGCTCTACGTGGATGCGTTCCGCCGCGCCTCCGCTCACGAGATCACCGCGGTGGTCCCGTACTATCCCTACGGCCGCCAGGAGCGCATGGCGCGCGGCCGGGAGGCCATCAGCGCCAAGGTGGTCGCCAACATGTTGGAGACGCTCGGCGTCGCGCGCGTGATCTATTTCGACGTCCATGCGCCCGCGACCCAGGCGTTCTTCGATGTGCCGGTGGACCCGCTGAGCGCGCTGACCGTGCTGGCGGATTATTTCAAGAAGCCGGAGTTCGCCGAGGCCGCGATCGTCTCGCCCGACGTGGGCCGCGCCAAGTTCGCCAGCCGCTACGCCGAATATCTGGGCCTGCCGCTGGTGCTGATGCACAAGCGCCGCGAGGGCTTCGACCGCACGCGGGTCTCGCATGTCGTCGGCGACATCAAGGACAAGATCCCCATCATCATCGACGACGTCATCGCGGGCGGCAGCGTGCTCGACTCGATCAACGAACTGGTCACGGCGGGCGCGCGGCCCGAGGTCCACCTGGCGATCACCCACGGGGTGCTGCTCGACAGCGCGCTGGAGCGGCTCGAAAACCCCAACATCAAAAAGCTGGTCATCTCGGACACCATCTGTCAGCCGGAATATATCCGGAACCATCCCAAAATCGAGATTTGCTCGGTGGCGAACCTGCTGGCGCAGGTCATCTGGCGCATCTACGTCGGCTCGTCCATCGGCGACTTGATCGAGAAAGCGCGAGGTTAGGCGTTCGTGGGCTTGTATAACTGGCTGCTGGCCTATCTGGGGCCGATCCTCGGCGTGCTGCTGGCGCTCCTGATCGCGGCGCTGGCCGGCGTGGTCATCCTTTACAGGCGGCTCCAGCGGCTGGAAGAGGGCTATCGCACGCTGACCGCGGGCGTCGACGGCGGCAACCTGGAGGAGATCCTGCACAGCCACATGGCCGAGCTGCGCGACATGGTCGCGGGGGTGGCGGAGACGGATGCGCTGGCGCGCGACCTGGAACAGGCCAGCCGCGGCCACATCCAGCAGCTCGGCTTCCTGCGCTTCAACCCTTTCCGCGAGACGGGCGGCGACCAGAGCTTTGCGCTGACGCTGGCCGATCAGGAGGGCAACGGCGTCGTGTTGAGCAGCCTGCACAGCCGCGACGTGACGCGCGTCTACGGCAAGGCGCTCGTCGGCTGGGAGTCGGCCTATCCGCTCACCGCCGAGGAGCAACAGGCGATCGACCGGGCGCGGAACAACGGGCACGCCCGGCCGTAGTGGATATGGTATTATTGGCGCTCAAGCGCCTACTACAAACCAATACTGTTCGTAGTGGGCGCTTCAGCGCCTTGGCAACGAATGCTGTCTTGCTCTGGCCGGTCTCCGACCGAGCCAGGGGGCACGGTCAGAGACCGGCCCCAGCTTTGAACTGTTGGCGCTCAAGCGCCTGCTACAAACGAATGCTGTTCGTAGTGGGCGCTTCAGCGCCTTGGCAACGAATGCTGTCTTGCTCTGGCCGGTCTCCGACCGAGCCAGGGGGCACGGTCAGAGACCGGCCCCAGCTTTGAACTGTTGGCGCTCAAGCGCCTGCTACAAACGAATGCTGTTCGTAGTGGGCGCTTCAGCGCCTTGGCAACGAATGCTGTCTTGCTCTGGCCGGTCTCCGACCGAGCCAGGGGGCACGGTCAGAGACCGGCCCCAGCTTTGAACTGTTGGCGCTCAAGCGCCTGCTATAAACCCTGAACAGGGAGATGCACGTACATGTTATTTCGACGTGAAGCCCGGCCTGCGCCGGACCAGATCGAAGTGGTCATCGGCCCCCGCGCGACGTTCGAGGGCAAGCTGCGCTGCGATGGCAGCATCCGCCTGGATGGCACGGTCGAAGGCGGCGAGATCGAGACGGTGGGCAACGTGCTGATTACGGAGAGCGCCCGCGTGATGGCCGACATCCGCGCCAGGACGGTGTCCGTGGCTGGCGCTTACAAGGGGACCATCACCGCAGACCGGGTGGAGTTGCTGGAGGGCGGGCGGCTGTGGGGCGTGGTCAACGTGGTCTCGTTCCTGCTCGACGAGGGCGCGCACTTCGACGGCCAGCTGGTCATGCAACAGACCGCGGACGAGGAGCCGTTGTTGCTCGACCGGCCCGCGGCCGGCGAGCAGATTCCGGTGACGGACGAATAGACCTGCCCGGCGCAGGACGCGGAGGACGCTGAGGTCGTTCGAAAAGCCCGTTCCGGGCGGTTGAACAGCCTCAGCGTCCTGTGCGTTCCGTGGCCCGACGCTATGTGGGCAGCAGGCCCGCCCGCACCTGCGGCTTCTCCGTATACATCAGCAGCCAGGCCGAGGCCGCCATCGCGATGGCCGTCAGCAGCAGATAGCCGCCGTTGACCACCGGGCCGGCCTCCGTGGCGATGGTGGCGTTGGGCCAGAGCATCAGCAGCCGGCTGATGATGTTGAACCCCTGCGCGAAACCGATCAGCAGCCAGGGCCCCACCGCGGGGCTGCGGCGCACGATGATCTGGAAGTCGGCCAGCACCGCCATGATGACGAGCAGCAGCGGCAGCCACCATTCCTGGCTGGTCGGCGCATACGACTTGGCCGGGAACAGCAGCAGCGGGATCAACTGCAAGATCAGGATGGCGATGATGACGGGCGGCCGGGTCAGAAAGTTGCGACGCATCGGTCTGCGGGCTCCTTGCTGCCAAAAAATCGAGAGCTTGTGGAAGATAGGAACAGATTATAGCCGTCTCTTGCCTTCTTGTCAACCTTTGCATTTTCACAAAGATGCATCTATAATCACTCACCGGTCAGCATCAGACCTTGCAATCTCATCACCCCATGACCGCGAGTCAGGCCATCGGACGGTGTTGTCCAGGCAGGCGCCCGCCGCCGGAGCGTCCGTGCGGCCTAACCCGTGCATCCCATATGATGCATCGATTACGTCAAGGAGGTGCCCCTACAGCACACATCTTCCGGGGGTTAGCAGTCGAAACGTGAGCTTAAGGATCCCACGACTATCGTTTGTTGCGCTGCCAAAACCATATTACTGGAGGAGAACTTCAATGCGTGCTTTCCGAATCCTAGGCCTTCTGGTCATCCTGTCCCTGGCCCTGTCGGCCTGCGCCGCAGCGCCGGCCCCGGCGGCCCAGGCGCCCGCAGCTCAGGCCCCCGCGGCCGAGCAGCCGGCTGCCGCAGAGGCGGCGGCCCCGGCGACGAGCGGCGAGCTCAAAGTCGCCGTCCTGGCCCCGCTCTCCGGCCCTGTGCCCACCTTCGGCGTCATGACGCGCGACGGCGCATTGCTCGCCATCGAGGAGTGGAACGCAAAGGGCGGCGTGTTGGGCATGAAGATCGTGCCGATCGTCGAGGACAGCCAGTGCACCCCTGACCCGGCGGTCAACGCGGCCAACAAGGTCATCGACCAGGATAAGGTCCACTACATCATCGGCGAGGTCTGCTCCAAGGCCTCCATCCCCGTGTCCGAGATCGCCAACGCCAAGAAGGTGGTCGAGATCAGCCCGACCTCGACCAACCCGGTCTATACCCTGGATAAGGACGGCAAGGCCAAGCAGTACGTCTTCCGCGCCTGCTTCAACGACAACTTCCAGGGCAAGATTGCCGCCAACTTCGCCCTGAACAACCTCAAGGCCAAGACCGCGTTCGTCCTGCTGGATCAGGCCAACGACTACGTCAAGGGCCTGGCCGAGGTGTTCACCGCCGACTTCACCGCCGGCGGCGGCACGATCGTCGGCACGGAGAGCTACACCGCCCAGGACACCGACTTCTCGGCCATCCTGGCGAAGGTCGCGGATGCGAACCCGGAAGTCGTCTATCTGCCCGACTACTACAACATCGTCAACCTGGTCACCAAGCAGGCCAAGGAGAAGGGCATCACCGCCCCGTTCCTCGGCGCGGATGGCTGGGACTCCTCGGATCTGGATCTGAAGGCTGCCGCGGGCGGCTACTTCACGAACCACTACTCGCCCGAGGATCCGCGCCCCGAGGTGCAGAACTTCGTCAAGACATTCAGGGAAACCTACAACAACGCCACCCCGGACGCGCTGGCGACCCTGGCCTATGACGCGACGAACCTGCTCCTGGAGGGCATCAAGGCCGCGGGCGTGGACGACTCCACCGCAGTGGCCACGGCGCTGACCGAGATCACCTTCAACGGCGTCTCCGGCCAGATCCATTTCGACGCCAACCACGACCCGGTCAAGCCGCTCACCATCCTGAAAGTGACCGACGACGGCGTCAAGTTCGACTCGGTCGTCAACCCGTAAGCAAGGTCGCGTTGCTGTGTCCCGCGCGTTTGCGCGGGCGCAGCCGCGCCTGATAGACCCTCGCGGCAGAGGGCAACCGCGCGGTCGCCTTCTGCCGCCATTCGCCGAGATCTGCCGGCTCCCTGACCGGCGCGCGCTCACATCCTTCTGAGCAAGGTGTACCTATGCAACAAACATCAACGGCTCAGCGATCCATGCCGACGGTCAACCGTCCGGGGGCCCGGCTCGCGTGGATCGGTCAGGCTTTTCTTCTGGGCCTGGCGCTGCTTGTGCTGGTCATCCTGGGGCGGGCGCTGGCCGCCAACCCGATCCTTTTCCTGCAACAGGTGCTGAACGGGCTCCAACTGGGCTTCGTCTATGCGCTGATCGCGCTGGGCTACACCATGGTCTACGGCATCGTCAAGCTCATCAACTTTGCGCACGGCGATGTGTTCATGGTCGGGGCCTTCGTCAGCTATTTCGCCGTCGCGCGGTTCAGATTATCGGAATGGCCCGCGGCCGCGTTCCCCGGAATGCCCGGCTGGCTTGTGCTCCTGCTCGGCTCGCTCACGGTTATCCTGCTATCGATGACGATCTGTGCGATCCTGGCCGTCACGATCGAGCGGGTCGCGTACAAGCCGCTGCGCGACGCCCCGCGCATCGCGGCGCTGATCACCGCGATCGGCGTCTCCTTTTTCCTGGAATATTTCGGCGCGTTGGGCTTTGTCTTCTCCCCGCGCTTCATCCCCTATGAGCGGATGTTCAACGTGACGACCTGGACCGTCGGCGCCGGCGGCATCCACCGGCTCGTCAGCGGGCAGGCCGTGCCGGACAACGCTATCACGATCTCGAACATCTTCGTCATCATCCTGCTGGCATCGATCCTGATGCAGACCCTCTTGCAGTTTCTCGTGCGGCGGACCAAGATCGGCAAGGCCATGCGCGCCTCGTCGTTCGACAAGCCGACCGCGCGGCTGATGGGGATCAACGTCGACGGCGTCATCTCCTTCACCTTTGCCGTCGGCGCTGCGTTTGCGGGCCTGGCCGGCGTCCTCTTTGCCATCGCCTACCCCTCCATCACCTCGCAGATGGGCATCCTGCCCGGCCTGAAGGCGTTTATCGCCGCGGTGTTGGGCGGCATCGGCAGCATCCCCGGCGCGCTGGTCGGCGCGCTGATCATGGGCCAGGCCGAGGCGCTGACCGCGGGCTATATCTCGACCCCCATGCGCGATGCGGTGGCCTTCACGATCCTGATCGTCGTCTTCCTGGTGCGGCCGCGCGGCATCTTCGGCGAGCCCGAAGGCGAGAAGGCATAAGGGAGGCGCGGCATGAACTTCGTCTATCTGGCCACATCCGCCCTGAAGATCGTAGCCCTTCTCGCCTATCTTTACGCCCTCCTGTGGGTGTTGGGGCGCAAGCAGCTCTGGGCCAAGATCGTGGGCGTCGTGGCGGCCTTCGGCGTCGTCCAGCTCGCCATGACTCCGATCGGCGGCCTGCGGATCTTCAACGACTTCGACAGCGGCCTGCTCTACCAGGCCTGCACCATGTCGATGGTCGCCATGGGCCTGAACCTGATCTACGGCTTCAACGGCCAGTTCAGCCTGGGCCAGTGGGGCTTCTACGGCGTGGGCGCTTATGCCGCGGCGGACATCACCTACCGCTGGGTGGACGGCGATGCGCGTGGCCTGCTGGTCGCCGGCATCGGCGTCGCGCTCGGCGGCCTGATGATCCTGGGCGTCAACAGGTTCGTGAACCGCTTCAAGGGGATGCCCGTCCTGTCGCAGTTCACCCTGTACCTCCTCGGCGCGATCCTGGCCGGCTGGGTCGCGGTCGTCATCGGCAACGCGCTCAACCCGCTGCTCGCGCCGCTGCTGGAGGAGGGCGGCCCGCTGGCCGGCTACATCCCGCAGCAGATCGTCTTCTTCCTCGCGGTCGTGATCGCCGGCGTCTTCACCGCGGAGCTCAGCTTCCTGTTCGGCCTGCCGGTGCTCACGCTGGGCTCGGACTATTTCGGGATCGCCACGCTGGGCTTTGCCATCATCGTCTACACGCTGATGAACAACTCGGACACGATCCTGCCGTTCCCCGAGATGAAGGGCGGCCGCGGCATGATCGGCATCCCCCAGTACACGACCTGGTTCTGGGCCTTCCTCTTCCTGCTGGTCGTGATCGTCGTGATGCGCAACCTGATCTATTCCAGCACCGGCCGCGCGATCATGGCCGTCCGCGAGGACGAGACCGCGGCAAAGGCGATGGGCATCAACGTGGCCCAGAACAAGCTCCTGGCCTTCGTGATCGGCAGCCTGTTCGCTGGGCTGGGCGGCGCCATCTACGCCCACTATATCGGCTTCCTCAGCCCCGGGGCCTTCACGTTCCTGCTGGGGTTCAACCCGATGATCATCGTGGTCTTCGGCGGCCTGGGCAGCATGACCGGCACCTTGACGGCCTCGTTCGGCTGGATCTTCTTCCTTGAGGGCCTGCTGCGGGTCATCCTCAGCCAGCTCGGCACGGACGCGCCCACCTGGCGCTTCGTGCTCTACCCCATTGCCCTGCTGCTGCTGATGCTGCTCAAGCCGGCGGGGCTGCTGGGCAACGTCGAATGGGGCTTCTTCAAGAAGCCGGTGTTCGTCCGCGTGCGCGGCGCGGGCGGCGTTGCGCCGGCGCCCGCCGGCGCAGCGGGCGAGGGAGGGCAACCGTGAACGCATCCAGCTCCGCTCCGGCTGCCGTCCCGGTGCTCGAAATCAGGCGGCTGACCAAGGTCTTCGGCGGCCTGCGCGCGGTCGGCGACTTCAACCTCGAGGTCCAGAAGGGCGCGCTGGACGGCCTGATCGGGCCGAACGGCGCGGGCAAGACCACGGTCTTCAACATGATCAGCGGGCTGTATGCGCCCACGGAGGGCGCGATCCTGCTGAACGGCGAGCCGACGGTCGGCCTGGAGCCTTACGAGATCACCAACATGGGCGTCGGGCGGACCTTCCAGAACATCCGCCTCTTCCAGAACCTGACCGTGCTCGACAACGTGCGCATCGCCTATCACCCGCACGCGGGCTACAGCCTGGCGGACGGGCTGACGCGCAACGGCCGGTTCAGCGCCAACGAGCACGAGCTGACCGAGCGGGCGCAGGACTTCCTCGCCATCTTCGGCCTGGATCGGGTGCAGAACGAGCTGGCGAAGAACCTGCCCTACGGCGAGCAGCGCCGGGTCGAGATCGCGCGGGCGCTGGCCTCGAACCCCAAGCTCCTGCTGCTGGACGAGCCCGCGGCCGGCATGAACCCGAACGAGATCAGCCGGCTGATGGAGTACATTCACTTCATCCGGGATCGCTTCAGCCTGACCATCCTGCTCATCGAACACCAGATGCGCCTGGTGATGAATATCTGCGAGCGGCTGACCGTCATGGACTTCGGGCAGGTGATTGCGCGGGGCACCCCGCGCGAGATCCAGGATAATCCGCAGGTCATCGAGGCCTATCTGGGCCGCGGCGCGATCGGCCGGGCCGGGGTCATCAGGAAGGATATCTAGATGTTGCTCGAAGCCAGGGATCTAAACGTCTACTACGGCGCGATTCACGCGCTCCAGGGCGTCTCGTTCGATGTGGACGAGGGCGAGATCGTCACCCTGATCGGCGCAAACGGCGCGGGCAAGTCCACGATCCTCAAGACGGTGTCCGGGCTGCTGCACCCCCGCTCCGGCCAGGTCCTGCTGCGCGGCGAGTCGCTGGTCAACGTGCCCGCGCAGGACATCGTGCGCAAGGGCATCATCCACGTGCCCGAGGGCCGCAAGATCTTTGCGCCGCTGACCGTAGCGGAGAACCTGGAGATGGGCGCGTTCACGCGCAGCGACCCCGCCGAGATCCAGGCGACCATGGAGCGCGTCTTCAAGAGCTTCCCGCGCCTCAAGGAGCGGCTGACGCAGTTGGGCGGCACGCTCTCCGGCGGCGAGCAGCAGATGCTGGCCATCGGCCGCGGCATGATGGCGCAGCCCAAGCTGCTGCTGCTGGACGAGCCCTCGATGGGCCTCGCGCCGATTCTGGTAGAGGAAATCTTCTCGATCATCCAGGAGATCAACAGCCAGGGCGTCAGCGTGCTGCTCGTCGAACAGAACGCGCTGATGGCGCTATCGATCGCGCACCGCGGCTATGTGCTGGAGACGGGCCGCATCGTGCTTTCGGGCGCCGGCCAGGAATTGATCAACAACCCCCAGGTGATACAGGCGTATCTCGGCGGGCATTGACGGACGGGCTCTCCGGCCCGTTAAATGCATAAACCCCCGGCCCACCCTCCGGGGGTTTATGCTCAGACCGCTTGTACTCTTGAAGGAGGAACCGTCTGTCAGGTTTGGGCTGTCCCTTTCCCGCTCCCGAACTGTCTATAGGATAAAGCCGCCAGATTAATCTAACATGAGAGGCGGTTTAAGATTTCATATGAAAGGGCCTGGAGGACGCATCCCCCAGGCCCTTTCGTGATGGCCCGGCCGGAGACCGCGAGCGTTATTGGATCGTCACGTCCACGCTCGGCGGCACGATCTGCCACCAACTGTTGCCCGGCTTGAGCGGCAGGTCACGGCCCTGGTCATCCACGAAGCGGAACGGCGCATCGCGGCCCTCGCGCACCCACTGGCCCTCGTAGACCTGGCCGTCGCGCAGGATACGCGCCGGCCCCCGGCCCCACAACTGCACCTCCACCGATGCGTTGGAGCACGGCCCCGAGGTCAACTGCGTGCCCTGCTCCGGGATGAGCGTCTGCACCGTGTTCACGGTCAACACGACCACGTTTGCCGCGCTGAGCTGCTTGCCCTCCGCCTTGTCGATGTGCGCGCTGCCGCCGATGGAGCGCAGCCAGCGGCCGCTCCCCGCGTCATAGGCCCAGCTCACCGGCAGGTTCTTGGGGAACGGGATGCTGACGGCCGTGGCTGCCGCGCCGCCCGCGGGCGCGCCCTCGGAGAACCGCCACGCCGCGGTCGGCTCCGGCGCCAGGTTCCAGCCCTTCTGGGTCGCCACCCGCCACAGCGTATCGGTGTTGGCAAAAAGGTTGAACGGCACGCGGATGTTGGGGTCGCGGAAGAACGCCGCGCCGTTGAGCGCCTGCTCGAGGATCTGGCCGTTCAGATCCTCCGCGTTGTAGAGCATCTGGCGCACCGGCCCCACCGCGCCGGAGAAGGCCAGGATCGCATCGAAGATGATCGGCAGCTCCTTGTCGATGATGCGCGCGCTGCGGATGGAGCCGATGCGCGCGGCGTCCTGGCTCTGGAAGACGGCGGTGAAGCGCGTCATGCACGCCTCTTTGGGGCTTTCCACCACCACATCCGCCCGGCCCATGCCCGACTGGGGCACGACCGCCGGGTCGTTGTCCACCTTGACGGCCAGCGGACGCCGCTCCAGCACGGACGGGTCCGCGGGGCGCAGGCCGGTGAAGATGGAGACGCCCGGCTCGCGCGGCAGCAGATCGACCGACAGCGTCGGCGTGACCGTGGCGGTCGGCTCAGGCGTCTCGGTAGGTTCGGGCGTGGCGGTCGGCTCGACGGTCGGTTCGAGCGTCGCGGTGAGCGTGGGCGGCGCGGGCGTGTCGGTCGGCGGGCGGGGGGTGCGGGTCGGCGTGGCCGTGGCTGCC
>MWBF01000099.1 GCA_002068935.1 Chloroflexi bacterium ADurb.Bin325 | reverse complement strand
CTGCGCAGGGGAGGGGACGCACCTTCCCCCGTCGGGACGGGGGAAGGCCGGGATGGGGGCCATACCCCCGGCGCTCAGATGACTTCCTTGCTCACATCGACCGGCGACTCGCCCGCGGCGAGCGGGCGCAGCCGCAGGCGGAAGTCGATCGGCTCGGGCTTCAGGATGTATTCGGGCCGGACGCCGGGGCCGCAGCTCCCGTTGCCCAGGCCCGACTGGGCGTAGTCCAGGTGGACGGTGATCTCGGCGCGGCGGACGAGCTCGCTGGTGTGCCGCGCCTCGGTCAGGTTCTCCACCGTGTAATGATGTGCACTGACGTTGAGGTTGGGCGCATGCGCCGGATAGCCGACGGCCAGGAGGCCCGCGCCGTCCGCATCGGTGAACGCGGCCCAGCGCACGTCGATCTTGTTGCCGTTCTCCTCCGGCATGATGTACGGCACGTACTGCTCGTCGACGCTCCCGCTGTACACGCCGATGCGCGCGCCCTCCTTGCGATCCGCATAGGCCTCGTGCGGCCCGCGGCCATACCACGTGAAGGTGTCGTACGCGGGCGGCAGCTCCAGCTCGACCCCGATGCGCGGCAACTGCGGCAGCCCCTCCGAGGGCGCGACGTGCAGATGCAGCAGCACATCGCCGCTGCCGTAGATGGTCCAGGCATACGCGGCCGCAAAGCGCGCGGTGTAGTGGGGCGCGAGCGCGGCCCGCAACTGCTCCGTCGGCAGCGCGGCGTACCCGGCCAGCGCATCGCGCAGCAGCGCCGGCAGGCCATCGCCCCAGGCCTCGTCCAGCGCGGCATGCAGCGTCTTGATGAGATCCGCAGCGCGATCCTGCTCGATCATCAGCTGCGCGAGCGCGGGGCCTTTGACCTGCCGCCAGCCGCCCGGCAGCGCGGCATAGTCCACGCCCAGCTGCGCGCAGAGCGCCCGGAACGCGTCCTCGGTCAGGAAGTTGTTCATCATCATGCCCGCGTGGCCGAACAGCGCCACGGCCTGCTCCGAGTAGCCCCCGCGCGCGGGGTCGGGCAGGCTGAGGGTGCGCACGTCCACGCGCACCGCGCCGGAGCGCAGCGGCGTCACCTGGACGCTCTCCGCGCGCTCGTCCAGGATGTGCAGGCCGGCCTCGCGCCAGTGGATGGCCGCGCGCTCGCGGCCCCAGGTGTTCAGGTCGTTCTCGGTCGGCGCGCGCCAGATCTGCAACGCCGGCCCCTTGCTCAACAGGTCTCGGCCCGCGACCCGCCACGACGCGATGCGGCCGGTCGCCCGATCGAACGCCAGCGTGAAGCCGTCCCCCTCGAGCACGATGGCCGCGGCGGTCTCCTCGATCATCACGCGGCGCGGCTGCACCCTGGTCGGCTCGCCCTCGGCCGTGACCGGCAGCTTGAACTGGCCGAACGCGACCTCGTGTCCCGCCTCCGCCCAGGGGGTCGCCGCGGCCAGGGTCACGTTCACCTCCAGCCAGTACTCCGTGCCCGGCGCGGCCTGCACCGGCGCAAACGGGATGGTCAGATCGACGCTCTGTCCCGCGGGCGTGCCCAGTTGAGGAAGCGCGCCCGACTGCAACACCTGGCCGTCCGCGCTGACCGTCCAGCCGAACGCATACCGGCTCAGATCCGCAAACTTGTGCTTGTTGGTCACGCGCACGATCCCGCGGGCCAGGTCGACCGCGGTCACCTTGACCGGCTCCTGGACCTTCTTCATCTCGTACATCGCGGGATGAACCTCGCGGTTGGGCCAGATCAGGCCGTTGCAGCAGAAGCTCTGGTCGTTGGGCAGGTCGCCGAAATCGCCGCCGTACGCATAGTAGGGCACGCCATCCGCCGTATGCTTCGTCAGCCCCTGGTCGACCCAGTCCCAGATGAAGCCGCCCTGGAGCCGGGGATGGCGTTCGGCGACCTCCCAGTACTCTTGCAGGTTGCCGGTCGAGTTGCCCATCGAGTGCGCGTACTCGCACATGATCACCGGCTTATGGATGCGCTCGTCCGTCGCCAGCTCGGTGATGCGCTCGATGGTCGGATACATCGTGCTGACCATATCGACGACCGGGCCCGCGAGCGCCTCCGGATAGTGGATGGTGCCCTCGTAGTGGATCGGCCGGGTGGGATCGTAATCGCGCATCCAGCCCGACATGGCCGCGTGATTCGGCCCGTAGCCCGACTCGTTGCCGAGCGACCAGATGATGACGCTCGGATAGTTCTTGTCGCGCTCGACCATCCGCACGCCCCGATCCACGAAGGCCGCGGTGAAGGCCGGGTCGTTGGCCGGCCGCGGCTCGATGCCGTGCGTCTCGATGTTGGCCTCGTCCATCAGGTAGAGGCCGTATTGGTCGCACAGCTCATACCAGCGCGGGTCGTCGGGATAGTGACACGTGCGGACCGCGTTGAAGTTGAACTGCTTCATCAGCAGGATGTCCTTGATCATGGACTCGACGCTGATGGCGTGGCCGTTGTCCTCCTCGTGCTCGTGGCGGTTGACGCCCTTGAAGACCACCGGCTTGCCGTTGACGTGGATCTGCGCGTTCTTGATCTCGACCTGGCGGAAGCCGACCCGGCAGCTCTCCGTCTCCAGCACCGCGCCGCGGCGGTCGGTCAGCGTCAGCACGAGGGTGTAGAGATAGGGATCCTCGTCCGACCACTGGCGGGGCGCGGCCACGTCCGCGGCCAGATGCACCGCGGTCTCCTGGTTCGGGTCCGCATAGACCGGCGCGCGCAGGCCCGCGAGGGCCACCTCGCGTCCTTCCGCATCGTACAGCTTAGCCTCGAGCGCATAGCCGCCGGTCTCGGCCGCGCCGTAGTTGCGGATCTTCGCGATCACGGCGAGCTGCGCATCGCGGTAGATGGTGTCGAAGGTCGTGCGCACGGCGAAGTCCCGGACGTGGACGAGGGGCGTGGACCACAGATACACATCGCGATAGATGCCGCTGAGCCGCCAGTAGTCCTGATCCTCCATGTATGCGCCGGTGGACCAGCGGTAGACGCGCAGCGCGACGCTGTTCTCGCCGGCCCGCAGATAGCGCGTAACGTTGAACTCGGCGGGCAGATGGTTGTCCTCGCTGTAGCCCACGAACTCCCCGTTGACCCACAGGTGGAATGCGGAATCCACGCCCTCGAAGGTCAAGAAGACCTGGCGGCCGTCCCACTCCGCGGGGACGGTGAAGGCCAGCCGATAGCAGCCGGTCGGGTTGTCGTCGTCCGGCACGCGGGGATAAGCGTCCGTCGGGAAGGGGTACTGGACGTTGCAATAGATCGGCTTGTCGTACCCCTGCAACTGCCAGTTGCCGGGGACGGCGATCTCCGCCCAATCGCTGACATCGTAGTCAGCAGCATAGAATCCGTCCGGCGCGCTGGCCGGATTGGCCGCGAAGGCAAACTTCCACTGGCCGTTGAGCGTCTTCCGATAGGGCGAGGCCGCGCGGTCTCCGGCCAGCGCGGTCGCCACATCCGGATAGACCATCAGGGTGGCATGGCCCGGCTCCTTGTTGCGCGAGACGACGAGCGGGTCCTGCCAGTCTTCGGGGATGAGATGGATATCGGTCACAACCGTCCTCCTTTGACGATCTGTTCGTGAGAGGCATAACGCGCGCATTATCGGCCAGGGAGGCGGGGATGTCAAAATGCGAGGCGAGGGCTGGGAGAAAAGGGCGGCTTGCCCTTCTTGCCGTACCGTGCTATATTGCGCCAGGCTAGATTGCACGGCCCAGCGCGGGGGCGCTTCGTGCCTGCCAACCGCCATCTACCCGCTCCCGCCCTTGCCGGCTCGAGACAGCCGGTCGATGTAAGGAGGCGCCTCTATCCGAGGATCACAACCATGGTTCTCTGCCCAACTTTCCGCCGATCAGATTGCACATTTTGATTCACATATCAGGAGGCAACAATGACGATCCGCAAACTTAGCCGCCGTGAGATGTTGAAGGCCCTGGGCCTGGCGTCCACGGGCGCCGTACTGGCGGCCTGCGCGCCGGCTGCCACGCAGCCCACGGCGCAACAGCCTGCCGGCCAGGCCGAGGCCGGTCCCGCAGCCGCGCCCGCCGCAGCCGGCAAGATCAAGATCCTGCACTGGGCCCAGGGGGCGGAGCCGACCGACCCCAACACGCAATTGACCGAGGGACAGACCCGCCACGTCGCGTATCAGGAGATCGCCGACGCCTACATGGCGGAGCATCCGGACGTCGAGATCGAATGGTATCGCTTCCCCGCTGGCTCGCAGACCACCGAGTGGCTGCTGGCCCGCATGACCGCGCAGGACGCGCCCGACATCTACTGGGCCAACACCGAGAACCTGTGGCCCCACGTCAACAAGGGCTGGGCCCTGGCCTTCGACGAATACATGAACCAGCCCAACCCCTACGTGGCCGGCAACGAGAAGTGGCGCGACCAGTTCCAGGAGGTCTCGATCATCTCGCAGACCGGCCCCGACGGCAAGCTGTACGGCGTCAACATGGACGGCGCGGGCGTCATGACCGTCTACAACAAGGATGCGTTCGCCGACGCGGGCATCGAGAACCCGCCGAAGACCTGGCCGGAGCATATGGACGCGCTCCAGAAACTCGCGGACAAGGGCTACATCGGCTTCGGCGCGGACCTCTCCACCAACACGTGCTGCTTCCCGCACTGGTTCGAGGGCCAGTCGTATGTGCAGCTCATCTGGGACGACGTCTACAAGTGGGATGACGACGGCAACCGGGTCATCACCGCGAAGGAGTTGGCGGAGCACGCGCAGAAGGGCGACGCGCTGGACTGGGACGCCTACCTTGCGATGGCGCATCTGCTGAAGGATATGTCGAAATACTTCCCCGTCGGCTACGAGGGCCAGCTCGACTACCGCCAGTTGTTCCGGCAGGGCAAGGTGGCCCAGTATTTCGAAGGCAACTGGGCGACCAGCGAGTTCAAGGCTTCGCCGCCGCCGTTCGAGTTCGGCTGGAACCACTTCCCGATCATCGGTCCGGACATCTACCCGCGCGCGCAGAGCAAGATCGTCCGCATCCAGGGTGCATGGGGCGCGATGCAGTATCACGTCCCCGGCTACCTGGCCGAGAAAGAGCCTGCCAAGATCCCGGTGATCATGGACTGGCTGATGTACTCGAGCAAGCCCGAGAACGTCACCAAGATCTGCCAGGAGACCGGCCTCGTGCCGCTCACGCACGGCGCGCAGGGCATCCCCGAGCTCGCGCCGTTCATGGAGCCGTACGATCTGGCGACGCCGTATCAGAGCTGGGGCACGCTCGACGCGGCCTTCGGCCTGGAAGAGGAGTACAAGCTCTGGCAGCAGTATCTGCCCTCGGACATGAGCGACACCGAGTTCCTGAACGCCGCGCAGACGGCCTGGAAGAGCGTCGTCGATCGCGTGCTGGAGAGCAACCCGGACTGGAAGATCTAGTCGTCCGTCAACCATGAACCGATCGGTTCGCAGCCGCGCAACCGCGCATGCCCACGAAGACGGCTGTATGACTGCGAGCCGATCACATGGTCGCCGACGGGCTATCGGTCCCGCCCGTCGGCAAGCCGGGCGCCGGCAGCCGCTTCCAGCATCGCGGCCGCCGGCGCCCAGGCCCCTCATCCGTGCCTTAAGGAATTGAGCATGACCTCAACGACTTCCGCCCCAACCTCGCACGAGCGCACGAGCCTGGCGGAAACCGTCCGGCTTATCAAGAAGTACTGGTTCTGCTACCCCATGATCCTGGGCACCTTCCTGCTCCTGGGAACCTTCTCCTATTTTCCGGCCATATCCGCCATCTACCACAGCTTCACCATCTGGGATGGCTTTCGGCCGGAGCAGTGGGCGGGGCTGCAAAACTTCCGCGAGATCTTCTCGTCGCCGGTCATCTTTCGCCAGGCCTTCAGCAACATGGCCATCCTGAGCGCGTGGTCGGTCATCCGCGCGCTGGTCTTCCCGCTGATCGGCGCCGCGCTGGTATACCGTCTGAAGAGCGAGAGCCGCGCCTATTTCTTCCGGCTGGTCTACGTCCTGCCCATCGTCGTGCCGACCACCGTCGGCATCCTCATCTGGCGGCAGCTCTATGACCCGAACGTCGGCCTGTTCAACGACATCCTGATCGCGCTGGGGATGAAGCCCCTCGCCTTCCTGAACAGCCCCAAGACCGCGATCCCTTCGCTGATGTTTCTCGGGTTCCCGTGGATCGATGGCGTGGGTCTGCTCATCTATCTCGCCGGCCTGCTGGCGATCCCGACGGAGATTGTCGAGGCGGCCATCGTCGATGGCGCCAGCTCGATTCGCCGCTTCTTCTCGATCGAGCTGCCGTTGATCATCCCGCAGCTTCGGCTCATCCTGATCCTCAACATCATCGGCTCGTTGCAGGGCTTCGGCTGGCAACTGCTGGTGACGCGCGGCGGGCCGAACAATGCGACGACCGTGCCGGCCTGGGAGATGTACAAGTCCGCGCTCCTGGAGGGGCGCTACGGCGTCGCCAGCGCCATCGGCGTGGTGCTATTCGTCCTCATCTTTACGCTCACGTTGATCAACAATTCGGCGGTGCGTTCGAGCGTCGAATATCCGGCCAGTTGACACAGCAACCCGCAAACAAAGGGTGGAATCACATGACCGTATCAGCCAAACCCATGCCCGGCGCCGACGCAGACATCCCCTATCGCAAGCCGCGCTTTCGTGTCACCAGCGATCTGGGCATCACTATCATCCTCGGCATCCTGGGGCTCATCACGTTCTTCCCGGTGATCATGCTGCTGGAGCTATCGTTCAAGAACATGCAGCAGATGGCCGATGCCATGTGGCTGCCCGCGTGGCCGCTCTATTTCCAGAACTACGCCAAGGCGTACAACGTGGTCCGGCCCTATCTGCTCAACAGCGTGGTCTTTGTGGTCGGGACCGTCTGCATCAGCATCGTGTTCAGCACCCTGACCGCTTATGCGATGGCTCGCTACCCCTTTCCTGGCCGCCAGTTCTTCTTCCTGGCGATCCTCGCGCTGCTGATGATTCCGGGCATCCTCACGTTGATCACCTCCTTCGTCGTCACCGTGCAGCTCAAGCTGAACAACACCTACTGGGGCATCTGGCTGCCCGGCGCGGCCGGTGCGCAGGCCTTCCAGATCATCGTCCTGCGCACCTATTTCAGTTCCCTGCCGCCTGAGCTGTTCGAGGCGGGCCGGATCGACGGCGCGAGCGAGACGAGCATGTTGACGAAGATCGCGCTGCCGCTCTCCATGCCCATCCTGTCCACGCTCGTCGTGTTGCAGATCTTGAACGTCTGGAACGAGTTCGTCTGGCCGATCATGGTCCTCTCTCGGCCCGAACGCTATCCCGCGGTGCTCGCCATCCTGCGGCTGAGCACGCTGATCACTGAGCGCGACCCGGGGGCCGTCTACGCGGGCTATGTCATCGTCGGCCTGCCCATCCTGCTCATGTTCGCCCTCACCAGCCGCTCGTTCATTCGGGGGCTGACCTCCGGCGCGATCAAGATGTAGGCGGGATGCACCGCGGACGAAAGATCAAAGCACCCCAAATAGTGGGACGGCGCAACAATGCATGCGGTGCGGCCAGTGCTCCAGCGACTGACCGCACCCTCTACTTCAAGGAGCAAACCGTGTCCACCTGGTACCAGACAAGCTATCGCAAGCTCTTCTTCGACTTCCACAGCCCCGGCAGCACGGTCGATCTGGCCGCGGATTTCGACGCCGAACGGTGGGCCGAGCGCCTCGACGAGGCCAACGCGCAGGCCGTCTCGGTCTTCACCAAATGCGGCTACGGCTGGTCGTTCTATCAGAAGGGCCACATCCGCTACCGGCACCCTCATCTTCCCCCGGGGCTGGACATGCTGGAGGCGCAGATCGCGACGCTGCATCGCCGCGGGCTGAAGGCCATCGGTTACTACCACACCTTCAACAGCGAGCCTATCGCGCGCGACCATCCCGAATGGCTGAACCGGGAGGCGAACGGCAAGCCGTTCGGCACTGCCTGCTGCATGCTCAGCCCGCTGCTCGATGAGTGGATGCTGCCGCACATCGCCGAGATCGTGACGCACTACGACGTCGATTCGATGTTCTTCGACGGGACCTATGCGCACGTGCCCTGCTACTGCGAGCACTGCCGGCGGCGCTTTGCGGAGGCCAGCGGCGGCAAGGAGATCCCGATCCTTCCCGAGGGCCGGACCGCGCTGTCGCCCGAGGCCGCCCGCGACCCGCTCTGGCGCGAGTACGGCGCGTGGTATCTGGCCGCGTTCCGCGAGGTGCGCCAGCGCATCTGCGACACCATCCACGCGCACCGGCCCGAGGTGGTCGTCTCGATCAACTGGGCCTATGCGCCGCGCATGCCCGAGGTCGTGCCCGCGGGCATCGGCGCGCTGGTCGCCGACATCTTCCCCGAGGATCAGGTACAGAACGGCTCATACTTCGCCAGCTACTGGTCGACCCTGGGCCGGCCCTTCGATGTGATGAACTCGGCCTTCCTCCAGTGGTGGGGCGACTGGGCCAGCAAGCCGGCGTTGGCGATGCAGCAAGAGGTCGCGCCCGTGCTTGCGCGCGGCGGGCTGACCTGGATCGGGTTCCAGATGAACCATCGCTTCAACGTGGAGCCGGCCATTATGGCGGAACTGGGCAAGACCCTGGCCTTCGTGAAGGAGCGCGAGCCGCTCTACGCCGGGGCCGAGCCGGTCGCAAACGTGGCCGTGCTCCACGCGACCGACCAGCACTTCACGCGCGACGAGCCGCGCTTCTTCATCGACGAGCTATCCGCGCGCGGCGCACACCGCCTGCTGACCGAGAGCATGATCCCCTGCCATCTCCTCCACGAGGAAGGGCTGCTGGCCCGGCTGGCCGAGTTCAAGGCGGTCATCCTGCCCGATCAACGCCATCTCTCCCCGGCCCTGGTGGAGGCCCTGGCTGCCTGGGTCACGGCCGGCGGCGTGCTGCTGGCCGCCGGGCTAACCGGCACGACCGACGCCGACGGCGCCGCGACCGGCGATTTTGCGCTGGGCGACCTGCTCGGCCTGCACTACGAGGGCCGCTACGACCAGTCCCACGCCTACATCAAGGTGACGGACGAACGGCTCGCCGCGGGCACGTTGGACATGCCCCATCTCGTCGAGGCCGCGACCGGGTTTGCGCGGCCGGTCAGCACCGATGTACAGACCCTCGCGCGGCTCCACAAGATCTATCTGCGCGCGGACGGCCAGCTCCTGCTGCGCTGGTCGCCCGCCGGCGAGGATTCCGGCTATCCGGCCATCACGCTGCGTCCGGTCGGTCGAGGCTTCGCCTGCTACATTGCGTCGGACATGTTCCGCGCCTATCAGGCCAAGAACCAGTGGAACGTCAAGCACATCGTCGCCAACCTGCTCGGTCTGCTCCTGCCGGAGCCATTAGTGACCGTGGATGCGCCGGCCTGGCTGGAGGTCGTCCCCATGCGCCAGCCGGCCGACCGCACGCCGGAGAGCCGCGGCCGGCTGCTCGTCCACCTGCTCAACGAACACGGCGACCGGCCGCTGGACGGCAACTACCGCTGCACGGAGCAGATCGTGCCGGTGCGCGACGTCCGCGTGCGCGTGCGCGTCCCCGAAAGGCCGGCCAGCGTCCGCCTGGAGCCGGGGGGCGCGACGCCCGCCTGGGACTATGTGGACGGCGTCGTGACCGTGCAGGTGCCCGAAGTGTTCATCCACTGCGCGGTCGCCATCGCGTAACCTGGCGCGGCCGCCGCGGCTCGCGGCCGAGGCCGCCGAAGAACGATCGAATCCCAAAAAGAGGCGCGCCATGCCCACTCCCGCATCCATCATCGAGCTAGTTGAGCTGTTCGAGCGCAACCGCGACCAGTATCTCAGCCCGCAGTTCAGCGAGGCCGCGGTCCGTCGCCAGTTCATCGACCAGCTGTTTGAGGCGCTCGGCTGGGACGTCGCCAACCGTCAGGGCTTTGCGGAGCAGTACAAGGAGGTCGTCCACGAGGATAAGGTCAGGGTGGGCGCCGCGACAAAGGCCCCGGACTACTCCTTCCGCCTCGGCAGGGAGCGCAAGTTCTTTGTCGAGGCCAAGAAGCCCGCGGTGGACATCACCTACGGCATCGAGCCGGCCTACCAGCTCCGCCGCTATGCGTGGAGCGCCAAGCTGCCTCTCTCCATCCTGACCGACTTCGAGGAGTTCCCCGTCTACGATTGCCGCACCCGGCCCGCGGCCACCGACAAGGCCGCGGTGGGCCGCATCCTGCTGCTCACCTATCGCGACTACGTGGCCCGCTGGGACGAGATCGCCGGGATCTTCAGCAAGGATGCGGTCTGGCGCGGCGACGCTCGCTTCTCACGTGCGCCCTATCGCAGCTACGCGCACGCGGCCAGCCAGGGCACAGAGGTTCCAGAGGTTCGTTTCCGGCAGTACTTCGATGATTTCGAAGACGACATTGAACAAAGCGAAGGATTCGTCGCAGGGTTTGGAGCAACCTCATGATCTGGCAAGGCACACTTGGGTCAGCCATGCCGGAGGATGTTCGGCAGCGACTTGACGGCACAACGCTGTTCTACCCATGTAGTGGTGAGGATTGGCCTCGCTCTATCGACATCTTCGCTCCGGTGATAACTGACTTCTGGTTTGTCGACCTGAGGTACTTCACAAGCTATCCCGCTAGTCGCGTGAGGCCGCTCTTGGGACCAGACTTCTATCGACTTCAGGGTATTACGATCGACGGCCCCGAGGAAGCCATGCTGGAAGACAGAACAGACGAAAAAACCGGCAGGACATACCAATGGATAAAGCCCTGCACGCGAACCGAGCAATATTGTCATTTGGAATCCGGCCGCGAGATTCGGATCCATCGTCGCCGTGGGTTCGGACCATCAGCAATGAGGAAACACATCCAGGAACTGGGTGTCTTCTTTTATCGTGGTGACAGTCTGGGAGAAGGTGGTAGTAGGACGCTGTGGCTCACCGGACGAAGAAGGCGCGTATGCTTGATCGATGAAGTGCTAGCGCGTTTGCGTGATGGAGGGCTGATCGTCACCGACGGCTCGAACTGCTGCCATCACAAGAATCCTTACGCGGAGCTTGGGCGGTTCTATCAGCAAGACGTAGGGCCCGAGGCGGCTTCTCTTGTTCGACCATTTGAGGACAGGGAAGGCAATCGTCTCCGCTGTATCGGTTACGCAGGACAGCGGTACGGTCCAACCCTGGTGTGGCAGGTAGAGAAGGCCTCATCGGCAACAACCGGTGTTACGCTG
>MWBF01000098.1 GCA_002068935.1 Chloroflexi bacterium ADurb.Bin325 | reverse complement strand
TGCAAGCCCACGTTCTCCCTCCCCTGCGCAGCGGGGGCTGGGGTGGGGGCCATTTGCGGCGGCCCCCTCACCCTTTCCCTCTCCCCCGCAAGCAGGGGAGAGGGCTGCAAGCTCGCGTTTTCCCTCCCCTGCGCAGCGGGGGAGGGCTGGGGTGGGGGCTATTTGCGGCGGCCCCCTCACCCTTCCCCTCTCCCCCGCAAGCAGGGGAGAGGGCTGCAAGCCCGTGTTCTCCCTCCCCTGCGCAGCGGGGGAGGGCTGGGGTGGGGGCCATTTGCGGCGGCCCCCTCACCCTTTCCCTCTCTCCTTGTGCAACGAGGGCCGAGACGCCGTCCTGAACGCGTACCGTCGGGACGGCAAAAGGCGCAAATGGTATTAAAACCCCTGTCGTTGACGAGCTTTTGTGATACCTTTGTCGCGGCTATTTCTATCGTCGCGCCGTTGCGCGGCCGAAACCGCCAACCTTCCATAGCGGCGATGTCGCGCCTCGCGCCATGACCGGCCGCGACGCCAGTCGCCTGACCAGGATGAGGAAGATCATGCCAAAGATTGCGATCACCGGAAAAGGGGGCGTCGGCAAGACGACGCTCACCGCGTTGCTCTCCTACGTCTATGCCCAACGCGGCCACGATGTCATCGCCATCGATGCGGACCCCGCGGGCAACCTGGGGATGGCCTTCGGGCTGAGCGCGGCGCTGGATGCCGAGCTCAAGCCCATCGCGGAGATGGAGACGCTGATCTACGAGCGCACCGGCGCGCAGCCCGGCACGGTCGGCGGCTGGTTCAAGCTCAACCCGAAGGTGGATGACATCCCGGAGAGCTTCAGCCTCCAGCACCGCGGCGTGCGGCTCCTGCGCCTGGGCACGGTGCGCGGGGCCGGTACCGGCTGTCTCTGCCCGGAGAACGCGCTCCTCAAGGCGCTGGTGACGCATCTGCTGCTGCGCAAGAACCAGACGCTCATCTTGGACATGGAGGCGGGCGTCGAGCACCTGGGCCGGGGGACCGCCGGCTCGGTCGATGCCTTCGTGATCGTGGTGGAGCCGGGCCTGCGCAGCCTGGGCACGGCGGAGCAGATTCGCGGGCTGGCCACGGAGATCGGCATCCGCCGGGTGTATCTGGTGGCGAACAAGACGCGGCACGCCGAGGACGAGGCCTTCATCCGGGCCCACGCCGATGGCCTGCCCGTGCTGGGCAGCCTGCCGTACACTCTGGACGCGGTCGCGGCGGATCAGGGCGGGCTGGCCGTGTTCGACCAGTCCGCGGAGCTGGTGGCGGCCGCGGAGCGCATCGCGGATGCCCTGGCGGAGCTGACGGCGGCGTGAGGCGGGACGACCATGACCGAGGCAGCGCGCTCGAATGCCCACGCTGACGCACCCGTCTACACCATCAAGACGGTCGTGCA
Organism: Chloroflexi bacterium ADurb.Bin325; assembly: GCA_002068935.1. Taxonomy (GTDB): domain Bacteria; phylum Chloroflexota; class Anaerolineae; order CG2-30-64-16; family CG2-30-64-16; genus MWBF01. Next base: position 9,784 of record MWBF01000098.1, on the reverse strand, counting down.
GGAGACGGGCATCCCGTCGGCGACGTTGCGGGCCTGGGAGCGGCGCTATGGGGTGCTGTCGCCCGGCCGCAGCGACGGCGGCTATCGGCTTTATTCGGAGCGCGATATCGCCACCCTGCGCTGGCTGAAGGCGCAGGTCGATGCGGGCGTCTCGATCAGCCGGGCCGTGGCGCTGCTGCAACTGCGGCGGCGGACCGGCGAGGAGCCGGAGCGCCAGCCCGACCGGGCCGGGTCGGATCCGCCGGCGCTCCCGTCCGCCGGCGCGCGCGGGGCCGAGGCTATCGGCGACGAGCTGCTCGGCGCGCTCCTGGCGTATCAGGAGGCGCGCGTCGAGGCGATCCTGACCGAGGCCTTTGCGCTCTATCCGGTGGAGACGGTCGCGGAGGACATCATCGCGCCGGTGTTGGTGAGGATCGGCGAGCTGTGGCGGCGGGGCGAGGCGAGCATCGTCCAGGAGCACTACGCCACGGCGATCCTGCGCCGCCGGCTGGCCGGCCTGTTCCACGCCTATGTCCAGCCCGCCGCGGGGCCGCTGGCGATGACCGGCGCCGGCCCGTCCGAATGGCATGATGTGGGCATCCTGCTCGTCAGCCTGGTGCTGCGCCGGATGGGGTGGCAGGTGATCTATCTCGGCCAGAACGTGCCCGCCGACCACCTGGGCCAGGAGATCCTGCGGCTGCGGCCCGCGCTCGTCTGCCTCTCCGCCAGCACGCGCGAGAATGCGGAGGTGCTGGCGGACGTGTACGAGCTGGTGCGCGATCTGCCGGAGCCGCGGCCGCGCCTGATCTTCGGCGGCCGCGCGTTCAATGCCCACCCCGAGCTGCGCAGCCGCTTTGCCGACTCCTACATCGCCAGCAGCGCCCGCGAGCTGGCGCAAGAACTCGGCGCCGACGGCCCCCGCTGAGCATCCTCGACGAGTTTTCGCTCGGCCCCGGCGCTCCCAGGCCCCGGGGCTATGCTTTTCGCCGCAATGGAACCTTTGCGCCTGTCCTCTCGTCCTATGGCTGTGCCCGGCTTGTCCACACCAACCTAAAGGTAAGATTAAGGCTCAATTAATAGCTTCGACAAAGTATTGACATGCCATAGGTTTTCACTTATACTCTTGAGAGTAATTGGAGGAAACCTGACAGACCGAGGGCTGTTCGGGGTGCAAGGGGGAGGTATTCTGATGGTGCATCGAGGAAAGCAACGTTCGGTGCCGGAGATCCTGATCGAGCTCCGTGAAGATGATCCCGAATTCAAGCAGGCCATTACGGCGCAGTCGTTCCGCGCGGGGCAGATCATCGCCGAGCCGGACGCGCTGGCGCGTAACCTGTTTACCCTGATGAAGGGTCGAGTGCAGTTGATCCGCGAGGGGCCCAACGGCCGGCGGCTGGCAATTGCCACGTTAGGCTCCGGTTCGATGTTCGGCGAGGGCGCGCTGTTGGGCATTGCGGACCCGTGCGTGAAGGCGGTTGCGCTGACAGATTGTATCCTCTGGGTGGTGCCGCAGCCGCAGGCGCAGACCCTTGCGCTGCGCTATCCGGTCCTGAGCTGGGGCCTGTTGCAGACCGTGGGCCAGCGCCTCGCCCAGGTCGAAAATCGGATGGAAGAGGTCGCATACAAGCGGCTGCCCGAACGGCTGGCCGGCCTCCTGCTGGAGCTGGCGAACGGCGGAAAGGCGATCCGCGGGACGAGCCATCAGGCGCTTGCGGACATGTTGGGGACCTATCGCGAGACCATCAGCGCCATCCTGCGCGGCTTCAAGGATGACGGGCTGGTCGAACTTGGCTATCGCAAGATCGAGCTGCGGGACGTGCGCGGCCTGCGCATGGCCGCTGGCAGCATCGAATAAGCCATCCGAGATCCGCCCTGGCCGCGCCAGGGGACGGCAAGGCGGGTGGGGCCGGGCCAGCGCCCGGCGGCCCAGTTTCAGATCAGCCTGTTCAAGGAGGGCAGCGATCAACGTTGCCCTCCTATTGTTTAAAGATCCAAGACGGTGTATGATAGACGGCAGGGGGCAAGGATGGAGCAGAGCATGTTGACAGGCAAGATCGCCTGGGTCACCGGGGCCACGGGCGGCGTGGGGCCGGCCGTGATCAAGATGTTGGCGGACGCGGGCGCGACCGTGCTGGCGAGCGCGCGCAACGAGGCCGAGATCGCGGCGCTGGCGACGGAACACGGCATCCCCGCGCAGCGGTGGCTGGCGCTGCCGGTGGATCTGACCGACGGCGCCGCGGTTCAGGCCGCGGTCGCGCGCGGGGTGGCCCGCTTCGGCAGGATCGACATCCTGGTGGCGGTCGCGGGCACGTGGCGCGGCGGCATGACCGTGGCCGAGACCGATCCCGCGACGCTGGATCTGCTGTGGCGGGTGAACGTGCAGACCGCGTTCAACGCCTGCCGGGCGGTGCTGCCCCACATGACCGCGCACGGCTGGGGGCGCATCATCACCTTCGGCGCCCGCGCGGCCGTCGCGGGCCAGGCCAGGAGCGCCGCGTATGCCGCGAGCAAGGCCGCCGTGCTGGCCCTGACCCAGTCGATCGCGGCCGAGGCGCGCGGGGACGGCGTCACCGCAAACACGTTGCTGCCGAGCACCATCGACACGCCCGATAACCGGGCCGCCATGCCCGCGGCGGACTGGAGCAAGTGGGTCAGCCCGGAGCAGATCGCCGCGACTGTACGTTTTCTCTGTAGCGACGAGGCCGCCGCGCTCAGCGGCGCGGCCATCCCGTTGTACGCACGGGCCTGACCGGCGGCCGAAAGGCCGCGACGACTCCGCTGAAATCGATCCCGGACGCGAACACCCAGGGGGAGGAGCCTTATGGACGAAGCAACCGATACCATCGAGCTGGCCCTGTTTCCGCTCAACACGGTGCTGTTTCCCGGCCAGGTGTTGCCGCTGCATATCTTCGAGGATCGCTACCGCCTGATGGTGCGACGGTGTCTGGCCGATGAGCTGCCGTTCGGCGTCGTGCTCATCAAGCAGGGCGAGGAGGTCGGCGCGGAGGCGGAGCCGTACAGCGTCGGCACGCTGGCGCGCATCATCGAGAGCACGCACCTGCCCAACGGCACGATGAACATCATCACGGTCGGGATCGAACGGTTCCACATCCGGCGACTGATCCACGACCAGCCCTATCTGCGCGGGGAGGTGGAGACGCTGCCCCTCGCCGAGCAGGGCGACACGGACGCGCTGGTCGCGCTGGCGGACGGCGTGCGCGAGCGGGTGGCGCTCTACATCAAGCTCATCGCGGAGGCCGCGGGCCTGGAGATCAAGATCGACCAGATGCCCGACCTGCCCCAGCAGATCGGCTATCTGGCGGCCATCACCATGCAGATCGACAACCGCGAGAAGCAGGAGCTGCTGGTCAGCCCGTCGCTGGCCGCGATCCTGGGCCGGGCGCGCACGCTGCTCAACCGCGAGAACGCGCTGCTGACCTGGATGGCGGGCAGCAAGGCCTGGCCGGAGCAGGCCCAGTTCGGGCCGAGCGGCACGCTTCTGCCCAACTGACCGGCCCTTTTGTCGATTTGACACCGCCCCGCGCGCATGGTAGAATCCTGCCCGTTGTGATCGTCGCAACAGGGGTCAGGGAGCAGGACAGTCACCAGCCACCGGTGCTGCAAGTCTAGCCCGGTGGTTTTGTGTTTGTTGGCGTCGTGCGCGGCTCCAGCACCCGGCCAGGCGTCGGCGGTCATAGGACTATTTGCAGGAGGCACTACCAATGGAGAGCACCGGTGTGGTCAAATGGTTCAGCCGGAGCAAGGGCTACGGATTCATTTCGCCGGATGGCGGGGACAAGGATGTATTCGTTCACTACTCGAACATCCTCGGCGAAGGCTTCCGCAACCTGGACGCTGGAGAGCGGGTGAGTTTTGTCATCGAAGATACGCCCAAAGGCCCGCAGGCCGTCAAGGTAACCCCGGCCTAAGAACCTATCCGAAAATTGCTCTGGCCGGTCTCCGACCGAGCCAGGGGCACGGTCAGAGACCGGCCCCAGCGGGTTTTCGGATAGACACTAAGAGGTTACTGAGCGCCAATTCCGGCCCCCGGCTCTCCGCTGGGGGCTTCTGTTTTTAATCCGGCGGGCTCGTAAACAGAATCACTTGCCAATGACCCTGAACCGGTGTAAAATGTCAGATAACTGGCAGGAGCAGGATTGACGGTGATTCGCCCGTTCGGTCTGAATGACATCGGGTTGGTGCGGCGGCTGCAACGCGAGGGCATGCCGCTGGCGATGGAGCACATGTTGGCCCACCCGCACCAGCCGCTGTGGACCGCCCTGACCGCGCCGTGGCCGTGGGCAGGCGTGGGCGTAGCCTCCTTTGTGTTGGATGAGTGGGTCGATGGCCGCCGGCTGACCGGCTTTGTCCAGTTGATGAAGCGGACGACGCGGCCGGAGGCGGATCTACTGCATGTGGCGCCGACCGTGGCCGCGGCGGACGACCTGGCCGGGCCGGCCCCGACGGACTGCGGGGCCGGCGCCCGCATCTGGGGCCGGCTGCTGGCCCACTGTCAGCGGGCCGCGGCCGGCCACGGGTTGCAGCGCATCTATGCGAGCGCGCCGGACGGCTGCATCGAACAGCAGTGCCTGCGCGAGGCGACGTTCAGTCCGTATACGCGGGAGACCATCTACCGGCTGGCCGCCGCGCCGCCGGCCGGGGGCGCGCTGGTGGGGTTCCGGCCGCAGACGCCGCAGGATAGCTGGGCGCTCCAGCGGCTCTACACGCGCAACACGCCGCCGCTCGTGCAGCAGGCCGAGGGCGCGCTGACGGGCGAGGTCGGCTCGCCCCCGCTGTCGTGGTGGGAGCCGGATAGCTGGCGCGGCCTGGTGTGGGAGCCGGCAGGCGAGGCGCGCGCGGCCGTGCAGGTGCACATCGGCCGGGCCGGCCACTGGCTCCGTCTCTGGGGCGCGAACGAGATTTCGCCGCGCGAGCTGCGGTCGCTCGTCGAGCAGGGCCTCCGCCAGATCGATCTGTTGCGGCGGTCGCGGCGCACCGTGCCGGTGTACACCACCGTGCGCGAGTACGAGAGCGGGCTGCGCGGCGCGCTGACCGGTTTCGGCTTTGCGCCCTTCATGGAGCGGGTGCGCTTCGTGAAACATACTGTCATCATGGCGCGCCAGCCCGCGGCCGTGGCCGCGGTGGGCCACGAGGTGCGCCAGGAGATGCCGGCGCACAGTCAGATGGGCCGCCTTTGACGCGGCCGGATCGCCCCTGGCCTGTCGGCCGACACAAGAGGTCGTGTTCAGAACGTATGCAACAACGAAGAATCACGGATGACCTGGACGCCCTGTTACAGGTCCTGCCGCCGCCCGTCGAACAAGCGCTACGGGAGTCCAATCAGGGCGACGATCTGCTGGAAGTCATCCTGGATCTGGGGAGATTGCCGGAGGCCCGCTTCGTGGATCGCGAGCTGGTGTTGAGCCAGCGCGAGGTCAGCGAGGACGACTTGATGTACGTCATCGAGCGCATCGGCACGTTCACCGGCGACAACCGGGCCGGCATCGAGCGCACGCTCCACCGCATCTCCTGCATCCGCAACCGGCAGGGCCGCATCATCGGGCTGACCCTGCGCGTCGGCCGCGCGGTGTACGGCGTGATCGACATCATCGAGGATATCGTCAAATCCGGGCAGAGCATCCTGCTGCTGGGCCGGCCGGGCGTCGGCAAGACGACGCTGCTGCGCGAGGCGGCCCGCATCCTGGGCGAGAAGGCGCGCGTGGTCGTCGTGGATACGTCCAACGAGATCGGCGGCGACGGCGACATCCCGCATCCGGCCATCGGCCGGGCGCGACGGATGCAGGTGGCCGCGCCCGAGCTACAGCACGAGGTGATGATCGAGGCGGTCGAGAACCACATGCCGCAGATCATCGTCATCGACGAGATCGGCCGCGAGCAGGAGGCCGTGGCCGCCCGCACCATCGCCGAGCGCGGCGTGCAGTTGATCGGCACGGCCCACGGCAATAGCCTGGAGAATCTGCTCATCAACCCGACCCTGTCGGATCTGGTCGGCGGCATCGAGAGCGTCACCCTGAGCGACGAGGAGGCCCGCCGCCGCGGGACGCAGAAATCCGTCCTGGAGCGCCGCGCGCCGCCCACCTTCGACGTGCTGATCGAGCTGCAAGATCGCCAGCGCATGGCCGTGCATCACAGCGTGGCCGCGGCCGTGGACGCCATCCTGCGCGGCCGGTCGCTCCAGCCCGAGATCCGCTTTCGCGACGAGAGCGGCCAGGTGCGCATCGAGAAGGCGCCCGCGCCGCCGCCCGAGCCCCGCACGCTGGGCGCGGGGCTGGCGATGAGCCGCCTGCCCTTCGAGAAGCGCGGCAACGGTCACGCCAACGACGCCGAGCGCGGCGTGCCCGCGCGCGGCGACTACCCGGCCCATCAGGCGGCCCTCGACGAGGCGCAGCCGCCGCGCCAGCAGATGCAGACCCTGCGGGTCTACCCGTATGGCGTGGGCCGGGGCCGGCTGATCCAGGCCGCCCAGAACCTCGGCGTGCCGATTGCGCTGGTGGACAGCCTGGAGCAGGCCAACACGGTCGTCACGCTGAAGAACTACTACCGCAAGCACCCGCAGCCCATCACGGATGCGGAGCGCCGCCGCATCCCGGTGTACGTGCTGCGCGCCAACACCATCAACCAGGTCGAATCGTTCCTGGGCGATGTGTTCGGCCTGCCGGTGGTGATGGAGGACCCGGTGAGCCAGGCCGTGGCCGAGACCCAGGAGGCCATCCGCCGCGTGCTGGCCGGGTCGAACTCGGAGGAGCTGCGGCCCGCGGGCGCGGAGGTGCGGCGGATGCAGCACGAGATGGCGCGCGCGGCCAATCTCGTGTCGCACAGCTACGGCAATGAGCCGCGGCGGCGGGTGCGCATCTTCCCCGGCTGATCGATGGGGCTGTTCATCACCTTCGAGGGGCCGGAGGGCGGCGGCAAGACGACGCAGCTCCCGCTGCTCGCAGCCTGGCTGCGCGAACAGGGCTGCGATGTGCTGACGACACGCGAGCCGGGCGGCACGCGCATCGGCGATGCGGTGCGCGCCGTCCTGCTGGAGCCGACGCACACCGAGATGCGCGCACAGACGGAGATCCTGCTCTTCTCCGCCGCCCGCGCACAGCTCGTCGGAGAGGTCATCCAGCCGCATCTGGCGCGGAGCGGCGTTGTCCTGTGCGACCGCTTTGCGGATTCGACGTTGGCCTATCAGGGCTACGGCCGCGGGCTGGCCCTGGACGTGCTGCGGCAGATCACGGACTTCGCCATCGGCCCGGTGCGGCCGGACCTGACCGTCTGCCTGGATCTGCCGGTGCTGGAGGGGCTGCGCCGCAAGCGCGGCGGCGCAGCCGCCGAATGGAACCGCATGGAGCGCGAGGAGCTGGCCTTTCACGAGGCCGTGCGGCGGGGCTACCTGGCGCTGGCCGCAGCGGAGCCGCAGCGCTGGCTGGTCGTGGACGCCCGGCAGCCCGTCGAGGTTGGCCAGGCGCGCATCCGCGAGCGGGTGGCCGGCCTGCTGGCCGCGGGCCTTCCCGCCGGGCGTTGAATCGGTCGTCCTTTCAAAACAAAATCCAGGGTCAGGAGGATCTCTATGAAGCTAATCATGGCTATTGTGAGCAGCGACGATTCCCGCGATGTGCTCGACCGACTGACCAAGTCAGGCTTCCGGGCCACGGTCATCAGCACAACCGGCGGCTTCCTGCGCGAGGGGAACAGCACCATCTTCCTGGGGACCGAGGATCAGAGGGTGGCGCAGGCGATCGACATCCTGCGGCAGGCCTGCCGCAGGCGGACGCAGTGGGTCTCGCCGCTGCCCACGCTGGAAGGACCGGGCCTGGAGATGGCCGAGCCGATCGAGGTGAGCGTGGGCGGGGCCGTGGTCTTCGTGCTGAACGTGGAGCAGTTTGTCCAGGTCTGAGCTCTGCGTCCGCCGCTACATGACCCCGAAGTCATCGCCGCCGCCGGCCGGGCCATCGGGCGTGTTGAGGCCGGGCATGGAACGCTCGATTTCGTCGGGGTCCTCGCCGGCCTCCAGCCGACCCACGACCTCTTCGAACTCGGCCCCGAGGTCCTCGCCGGTTTCGTTCGCCATCTTGCGCATGAAACGGGCCAGGGACTTGGGGTCGTTTTCGTCCAGGTCGCCCATGCTCGCCGGGTCGGCCAGGTCATCGAGGCGGCTGTCCTCGGAGCGGAGGACCGCGACGCGCGAGATGAGGCGCGTGAGCCGCTGGCCGCCGCAGCGCGGGCAGACCGGCGTGCGGGTCTGGGCGTCTTCGAACGAGCGCCAGAGCAGGCTGACGCGGCGACGACAGTCGTGACACGTGTATTCGTAGATCGGCATGCTTTCCCTCGTCGATGTTACTGGCTGGATTATACGCAGAAGCGAACCCGCGGACAAGCGCCCCGCGGCGGCTTGGGGCGCACAGGCTCTGTGAAAAGCATTTCTACGTCGAGAGGATTATGAGCCAAACGGACCTCACCGATGTTCAGGCGTTGCAAACGCGCCAGGCCGGCTGGTACGCCTCCCTGTACGAGCCCAGGCCGTTGCTGGTCGTCATCTCCGGGCCATCCGGCGTCGGCAAGGACGCGACCATCCAGCGCATGAAGGAGCGGGGCTTCCCCTGTCACTTCGTCGTCACGGCCACCACGCGCCCCCGTCGCGCCGAAGAGCGCGACGGCGTAGACTATCACTTCCTCACGGAGGCCGCGTTCGAGGAGCTGATCACGCGCGGGGAACTGCTGGAATACGCCCTGGTCTATGAGCAGTACAAGGGCATCCCCAAGGAGAGCGTCCGCGTGGCGCTGGCGACCGGGCAGGATGTGATTATTCGGGTGGATGTGCAGGGCGCGGCCACCGTGCGCGCGCTCGCGCCCCAGGCCGTGACCATCTTCCTGACCGCGGAGTCGGAGGAGGCGCTGGTCGAACGCCTGCGCCGCCGCCGCACGGAGGACGAGGCCCAGTTGCAGCGCCGCCTGGAGACGGCCCGCGCCGAACTGGCGCGCGCATACGAGTTCAAGTATCGGGTCGTCAACAGCGAGTGCGCGCTGGACGAGACCGTGGACAAGGTCATGGCGATCATCGAAGCCGAGAAGAGCCGGGTGGACTGGCAGCCGGTGGGGCTGTGAGCGCGCCCCAGGCCTACGACACATCCTCTGCGGCCGCGGCCGAGCCGCGGCGCGTCGGCGTGCGCCTGCCGCTGCAGAAGCCGCGCGTGGTGTACGTCTTCCTGGCGCTCATCGGCCTGATGTTTGTCGCCGAGCTGGCGCTGGGCGGGTCGCAGAACCAGGAGACGCTCCGCCGGCTGGGCGCGCAGGTCAACCCGCTGGTCGCGCTGGGCGAGCTCTGGCGGTTGGTCGCGGCGATGTTCCTGCACATCGGGCTGCAACACATCCTGTTCAACGGTTGGGCGCTGTTCAGCGTGGGCCGCGACGTCGAGGCCATGTACGGCTCCGTCTGGTTCACGGTCATCTATCTCGTGACCGGGCTGGCGGGCAACATTGCCTACTACTGGCTGGGCGACACGATCCTGTCCGCCGGCGCATCGGGCGCGGTGTTCGGCCTCATCGGCGCCGAGACCGCGTTTTTCCTGACCAACCGCGCCCTGTTCGGCAAGCTGGGCAGCCAGCGGCTGGGGAACCTCGGCGTGCTCATCGCCATCAACCTGGTCTTCGGCTTCACCATACCCGGCATCAACAACACCGCGCACCTGGGCGGCCTGATCATGGGGTTCGGGCTGGGGCTGCTGTTGGCCCCGCGCTTTGCGGTCGAGTGGCGGTGGGAGGCGGTCGGCGCGCAGGGCCATGTGGTCGACCGCCA
>MWBF01000097.1 GCA_002068935.1 Chloroflexi bacterium ADurb.Bin325 | reverse complement strand
GCCGCGGCGGGCGGGGTGTCGCCGGTCGACGGATGCCGCGGCGCGCGGACGAGGGCCGATCCGACGACGGGCGGCCGCGGATCCGGGCCGGGCGACGCGGACGCGTCCGCGCCGCGACGGGGCGGCGCTTCCACAGCCGGCGCTTCCGGCGCGTTCGGGCCGCGCGGCGCGGGCGCGCTCACGTCTTCGGGCCTGCGGGGCTCGCCGGCCGAGACATCGCCCCCGATATCATCGGCCGCAGCAGGCTCCGCCGCGCCGGGGGACGCCGGCTCGAACAGCGACACCGGCCGCGGGGCCACCGTGCGCCGCGCATCCGCCGCGCCGATCGTGCGCGCAAGCAGGCTGTCCAGATAAGGCATCATCCACCGACCATTTCCAGATAGTACTGTCGCCGCCACGCGGGCAGGGCCAGGATCTCCGCCTCGCGCCAGCCATAGGCCGACGCCAGCACGTGCACCTGGCGCAACATGCGGTGCGCCCAGGCGGTCAGCTCGTCCCAGAAGAACGCCACGATGTCGAAGAGCGCCTGCCACTGCTGGTCGCAGGCCGGGCAGGCCAGGTTCAGCTCGACCTCGGCCTGCGGGTCCATCTCCGCCAGCGCGGCATCCACCGCCGCGGCGATGGCCGCCTGTGTCCCTGCGCTCAGCGGCGCGGGGCCAGGCAGCTCCACCTCCGGCGCAAGATTTGGCGGATCGACCGCCGCGACCGAGACGAGACAGCGCGCCAGCAAGGTCTCGCGGGCTGCGGCCTCGTCCGCGGCCAGGGCCAGCAGGTCGTTGCTGTCCGGAGCGCGAAAGACGATCTCGTACCCCTCGACGATCAGCGTCTGCGTGGGCGGCGGCCCGTCCTCCGGAGGCGGGCCCCCGACGCGAATATCCGCGGCATCGAACGCCAGCTCCACCTCCGCCGCGCACCGAGGACACACCGCCACGCCGGTCACGCGCGGCCCGAAGGTCTGCTCGTACAGCGCCAGCAGCAGGCCATCGCGCTGGCCGACGGTCAGCCGGGCGAGCGCGGCGGGCTCGAACTCCGGGCAGGCCGCGGCCAGGAGCAGGAGCGCACGGCCGGGCGGCGGCTGCGCATGCCCCTGCGCCCAGACATCCAGCAGCTCGGTCGCGCTGAGGCCGCGCATGACGCCTAGGCCGGCTCGGTGAACGACGGCTCGGCCGGCTCGGCCACCTCGTAGTCGCGCTCCCAGCCCTCGTTCTCCAGCTTGATGGTCTGGATCGCCACCGCGTTGGCGTTTGCGTCCAGGTCGGGCAGGGCCTGGAACTCCGACACCCAGCAGCGGAACACCTTATAGGCGATCGCCAGCTGGCCGGCCTCGTTGTAGACCTCGATGATGATGTCCTTGCGGAAATCCTGGAGCGACACCTCGGCCCCCAGGCCCGAGCCGAAGTTCCAGACCTTGTTCGCCCACTTTTCGAATTCGGTGTCGTGGGTGACGCCGCGCTCCAGGGTGATGGCCTCGTACTTGGTGCGGCCCGGCGATTTGCGGCTCGAGCTCGGATCGCCGCCCTCGCGGTGCTCGACGACCTCCGTGGTGCGCTTGAGCGCGCCGACCTTGCTCACCCCGGCCACGTAGCGGCCCTCCCACTTGACGCGGAACTTGAAGTTTTTGTAGGGATCGAAACGCTGGGCATTTACGCTAAACTGGGCCATGACTGCCTCCTCATGCCTGGATCTGCTAGGCCAAGATCTGGCCCGCCATCTGCTGGATCTTGACGATGACGAACTCGGCGGGCTTCAGCGGCGCGAAGCCGACGAGGATGTTGACGATGCCGAGGTTGATGTCGGCCTGGGTCGTGGTGTCCTTGTCGCACTTGACGAAGTACGCCTCGCGCGGGGTCACGCCCTGGAATGCGCCCTGCCGGAAGAGGCCCTGCATGAACGCGCCGACGTTGAGCCGGATCTGCGACCAGAGCGGCTCGTCGTTCGGCTCGAACACGACCCACTTCAGCCCCTGGTACAGGCTCTCCTCGAGATAGAGCGCCATGCGGCGGACCGGGATGTACTTCCACTCGCTTGCCTTCTGATCCGCGCCGTCGAGCGTGCGCGCGCCCCAGGCCACCGGCCCGATGACCGGGAAGGTGCGCAGCACGTTGACGCCGATCGGGTTCAGCGCGCCGTTCTCCAGATCGGTGAGCTGCACGGGGAGCGTCACGTTGCGCAGCACGGCCTCCGTGCCGGCAGGGGCCTTCCAGATGCCGCGGGTCGAGTCGGTCCGCGCAAAGACGCCGGCCAGCGTGCCGCTCGCCGGCGCGTTGCGCGGGCGGTTGCCGTTTGCGGGATCCGGGATCAGCACGCGCGGGAAGTAGACGGCCGCGTTCTTCGAGCGCAGCCCGTCGTTGGCGGCCATCCACTCGATCATTTCGGCCTGCTGGCCGGTCGCCTCGGGGATGTCCACGAGGAGGAACGCGCGTCTCTCCTCGCAGTAGGCCAGCGCCTTGGTCATCAGGCTCTTGAAACTGTCGGCCTCCAGCTTCGCCGCGGCCGGCAGACAGAGCAGGTTGAAGATGTCGGGCGCGATGTTGTCGAGCGCATACATGCCCGTCTTGGGGGCCGCGGCCGCGCCGGCGAGCAGGTCGGCGTCGGGAGAGCCGCTGTCCGCGCCGTTCTTCAGGGATTGCCATGCGCTGTCGGGCGCGCCGCCGCTGTCGGTCGGCGTAGCGAGCGTGGGCAGCCCGCCCAGCCCCGCCTCGGCCAGGTGGACGAGCTGCGAGCTGGCGTTGACCACCGAGACCCCGTAACGCGCATCCGTCAGGGCCGTGCTGAGGTTGCGGTAGGTCTCCGTCGCCAGCACCTGCACCTTGCCGCCGCCGAGGGCCTTCACCTCGCGCACGAACAGGTTGTACCGCCCGTCGCCCGCGTCGGTGACGGCCACCTGGAGGTTGTCGCCCCAGGCGCCGACGTTGGCCGCTTCGACCTTCAAGACCGCGCTGCCCCCATAGCCGCCGTTCAGCTCCACGCTGGAGGCCTGGGCCGCGCTGGTCGCCACGCGCACCACCCAGGCGATCTGGCCGCCGTTCAGATAGTACTGCTGGATGGCATAGCTGGCCTCGCTGGCCGGGCTGACGCCGCCGAAGATGCGCTCGAAGTCGGCGAAGCTGGTGATCCGGACGGGCCGGTTGACCGGCCCGCGGGGAAAGATATCCACGAAGGCCGTGTTGGACGTGCTGACGCCCGTGATCGTGCGCACGCCGCTGGGGATTTCCTCGATGTAGACGCCCGGGTATGTGTACGGACCTGGCATGTTCTATCCTCCTGTAATATCCGCCGGGCCACAGGGCCAGCCGGGCCAGGCGCAGAGCGGCGAAGCCTCTGCGGCCCCTGTGGCGATCTAGCGCAGCGATTCCCAGAGCGCCAGATGGCGCTCGGCTGACCGTCGACAACTGTTCGCATGGCAGTAGACGCGGGCCGCGGCTGTAACCTCGGCGCGCAGCGTGATATCGTCCAGCAGGCGGCGGATGCCCTCGACGAGGTCGGTCGGCTGGTATGTGGCCTCGGTCAATTCCTCGAACCAGCGGGTGGCCGACGTCAGCACCGGCACGCCCGATGCCAGGCCGACATGCACCGCGCCGCTGGCCGAGGCATAGGGGATGTCGTCGTACCAGAACACGAGGATGTCGGCCTCCGCCGCCAGCCGCCGACAGATCTCCTCCGCCGGCAGATACTCGCGCACCCGGCGCACCGGCAGCCCGGCCGCGGCCTGCTCCCAGGCGGCTTCGTTGTGCGCGGACTTCGCATGGCTGAACAGCAGCAGTTCGGCCTCCTCTCCGCTGTCTTGCAGCGTGCGCAGCGCATCGAGCAGCTTCCAGAAGCCCTTGTAGGCCTCCAGAAAGCCGAACGCGCCGATGACGGCCGACGCGCCGGGCCGGCCGCGCGGCCGTTTGCGCGGCGGGAACCAGGTGTGACAGCCGTAGGGGATGTGCTCCACCCGTTGTCCGGGCCAGCGCGCCTTGAGCATCTCCGCGCCGCGGCGGGTCAGGCTGACCAGCGCGGAGGCCTCCTGTTCCCACGCGCGGGGCTGGCTGCGCACCGAGTGCTCGGTCACGATGACCGGCACCCGCGCGCCCCGCGCCTGCACGACCGCGCGGGCCAGCTCGGCGTCGCTGAAGAGGCTGTCCTCGTGCTGGACGTGGAGCAGCCGCGCGCGGCGCAGGTCGGGCGGCGCGGCGGTCACCTTGAGGGGCGTCCGGCGGGCGTCGATGTGGGCCAGCAGGTCGGCCGTGTACTCGGCCACGCCGCATGCGCTGCCCCAGCTCGGCGTCCAGAGGGTGTCCATGCGCCGCAGCGGCGTCGAAGATCGAAGGTGCGTCTCCAGGACATCCACGACCGCGGGGGCCTTGTCCCAGATGTTGCGGCGCTCGGTCGCCCAGGCGGACGCGGCCCTGCCCAGAGCGCGCGCCTCGTCCCGGTGCTCCGCCACCCAGCGCAGCCGCGCCGCGACCTCCGCGACATCCGGCACGCCGATCATGCCCGCCCCCGCGTGCGGCTCGACATCGTATGGCTCCCAGCGGGCCGGCGCGACGGCCAGCACGCGGTCGCCTGCCTCCGTGCAGACGTCGGACTGGCCCTCGGAGTCGAGCGCGATGACGGGCAGGCCGGTCGCCATGCCCTCGACCAGCGGCAGGCCGAACCCCTCGTTGCCGAGCGCCAGCAGCACATCGGCCTCGCGGTACCAGTGGGCGATGCCGCGCGTGGTCTCGTTGCTGTCCAGGAAGAGGATGCGCGGGTCGTCCGGCGTGTAGTTCCGGCAGTGGAAGCGCGATTTGATGATGAGCCGCGCCTCCGGGTCGTCCGCAAACGCGGCCTTCCACGCGGCAATGCCCTCCGCGGTGTGCTTGCGCCGCGCATACGGCCCGACCATCAGCGTGGTCAGCCCCGCGCGCGCGGGCCGCTCCTCCCAGTGATAGACCGCGGGGTCGACGCCCTCCGGGATGACCGCGATGGGCACGCGCACGCCGCTGCGACGGCAGGTATCGGCCACGAAGCGCGTGGGCACGATGACCGCGCGGCTGCTGTTGAGCCAGGCGGGCCATGTATCCGGCAGCGCGCTGGTCTCCCACATCGTGTTGATGAAGAGGTCGGGCGTGGACAGGCGCTGTTTGATGTCCGTGCGGAGCCAGGAGAAGCAGAGCGCCGGCCCGCCGGCAGGCGGGGCCGGCTGCCGCGAGAGCGCGAGCAGCTCCGGCGAGAGACCCTGGGGATCCAGGCCGAGCGGCGCGATGTGGACGGACACACCCGCGCGCAACAGTCCGAGGACCAGATATTCCGCCAGGCTGCCGTAGCCGTCGTAGACCATGAAGGGGGCGACGACCGTCAGGCCGGCGGCCTGCGCCGCGGCCCGCGGCGCGGCCTCGTGTCTGCCCCGGCGCAGGTTGACGTAAAATGCGCTATCCCCGTCGAGCCGGGTTGCGACCTCGTCCAGCGGACGGCGCTGCCAGCCCGCGGCGGCCAGGCTGCGCGGCGCGGCGTTGTCGGCGTGCAACACGCCGATGTAGAAGCCGGGGTCATGAAGCCGCGCGATGCGGTCGGGCGGGAAACAGGCGCTGAAGCCCGCGGCGTGGGGCGTGTCTTGCGTCGGGAAGGGGTGCGCGGCCCAGGCGGCGCGGCGATAGAGCAGGGTGCCGCCGGCCAGCCAGCGCGCGTCATGGTCGGGACAGTAGCGCCAGGCCTCGCCCGCGTCGAGGCGGTAGTAGAGCAGGTCGGCTGCGCCGCACAGGTCGGCCTGCGCCTGTTCGAGCGCGGCAACCTGGCGGCTGAGCCGGTCGGGGGCCTGCCAGTCGTCGTCGTACCAATGCGCAATCAGCTCGCCCTGGCTCAGCTCGCATGCCAGGTTGAGGAGGTCTCCGAACGGGCGGCGGCGATCCAGCCGGATATAGCGCACCGCCGCACTTGTCGGAATCAGGTCTTCGAGCGGATCTTCTCCGTCATCGAAGACGATCAACTCACGCGGTTGGTAGTCCTGGCGGAGAAAATACCAAAGAGCCTGACCCACGAAACGGCGACGATTGCGCGTTGGCATGACGCACGTGACGCGGGGTGATGACATGAACGCGAATCCCCGGAAAGGCTGTCAAACTCCCACAGCCGTAACGGTTCCGCTTGGCTGGCTGGCAAGCAGATGTTCTCCATGAGGCTTCGTTGCGGTCGCTCAATGATGTACAAGTTGCTCACTTACGGACAACTATAAGCCCGAATGCCGGGTGTTGTCAAGCCCCAAAAGTTACGCTGGACGTTTAATCCGGAAAATTGGGCGTTCAGAGCTTCGCCAGGAACGTCTTTATGGCTTTTACATAGGCGTCGAACCCTTCGCGGCGGATGCTGTGGCCGGTCTGAGGGATCTGCACGACCTCCAGGTCGGGCCAGATGGCCGCAGCTTCCGCGGCCCACTCCGGGCTGATGATGACGCCCTTCTCCGGGTCGCCGGTGATGAGCAGGCCGGGGATCGCGATGTCGGCCACGAGATCCTGCCAGTTCGGGCGGAGGCCGCCGATATAGTCGAGCACGGAGAGCCGCACCTGGTGTTTCGCCTCGACCCACGGCTCCCATTCGGCCGCGGGCCATGTCGGGTTGTCGCGGCGGGCCTGGGCCAGCAGCTCCGCGGGCGATTGTGCCTGCTGCTTGGCGAGCCTCTGCCGCCACTCCGCGAGGAAGGCGGGCCGGGCCTGCTGCATCTCGGCGGTCTCGCCGCGCGACCAGGCCGGGTCTTCCAGAATGACGCCGCGCGCCGCGCCGGGATAGCGCGCAGCCACGAGCGTCGCGGTCAGCCCGCCCATCGAATGCCCGCCGATGACCGGCCGATCCAGCCCCAGCGCGGCGATGAGGGCCGCGGCGTCCGCCGCGTGGCTCTCCGGCGCGTAGTCGTTGCCGTCGTCGG
Source organism: Chloroflexi bacterium ADurb.Bin325 (assembly GCA_002068935.1). Taxonomy (GTDB): domain Bacteria; phylum Chloroflexota; class Anaerolineae; order CG2-30-64-16; family CG2-30-64-16; genus MWBF01. The sequence continues at coordinate 4,460 of MWBF01000097.1, read as the reverse complement.
ACAGCCCGTGCCCGCGCGCATCGGGCATCACCACGTCGTACTCGGCCTCGAGTGCGCGTGCAACCGGCGTCCAGCAGAGCCCGTTGTCGGTGATGCCGTGGAACAGCACGACGACCGGCCCGCGGCCGCCCGTCCGGTAGTAGTGGATCTTCAGGCCGTTGGCCTGCACATCCGCCGATTGCCAGTTTCCGATGTCCATGTTTGTCTCGCTTTCTGCTTGCGCGCGGCTGTCGGATGCGCGCTCGGGTTTGTCGCGGGCGGTCGGATGCCCATGCGACGAGTATAGCACGCGGCCCGCGAAAAGGGTAGGCGCGGCCGGGAACTCCGAACGCCTGCACCTGTAGCCGCAAGGGAGCATCCTGAGCGGGTTGTCCGGCTCGCCGTGGCTGATGACGAAAGGCCAGTCGAAGGAGCGAACGTGATACGGGCCGCCCCTTCGACTACGTCCGCACTGCGTCCTCCGCTCAGGGTGCTTCCAATATTTTCATCTCGCGTTGTAGAATTGCCGGATTTGACATGCGATCAGCAGCCTGATAACATATGCGCGGCCACACATATATCAGAGGGGCATGATGATCGAGATACGCGATCTGCCGCAGCCGTGCGACTGCGACGAAATCCTGGTGGACGACGTGGAGGCCGCGCGGGCGTATGCGCTCGACAGCGCCACCGCGAAGACCCTGGCCGGAATCTTCCGCGCGCTCGGCGACCCGACGCGGCTGCGCATCATCTCGGTCCTGGCCGAGCGCGAGTTCTGCGTCAGCGACCTGACCGCGGCCCTGGGGATGGAGCAGCCGGCCGTCTCGCACCAACTGGGCGACATGCGCGACTTGCAGCTCGTGCGTTCGCGCCGCGAGGGCCGACACGTCTATTATCAGCTCGACGACGAGCACGTCTCCGACCTCTTCCGCCAGGCATTGGCGCACGTGCGCCATTCGGACAAATGGAAAAGCTGAGGCTCGCCCTGCCGCTCCTGCTGCCCCAGATGGAGCAGCAGGACGCCTGCACGCACCTGCTCGTCGAGCGGCTGGCCGGCACGCGCGGGGTGGAAGCTGCCCACATCGTGCGCAAGAACGGCGCCGCGGAGCTCTGCCTGCACTACGACCCCAACCTCGTCTCGATCGGACAGCTGCAGCGGATCGCCAAGAGCAGCGGGGTCGCGGTGACGGATCGCTATCGCCACGAGCAGATGCCGTTCGCCGGGCTGGACGCGGCGGACGCCGCGGACGCCCTGACCGGCCAACTGACGGCGCTGCCCGGGATGCTGCACGCCAGCGCCAACTACGCCGCCGGGCTGATCTCCGTCGCATACGACAGCGAGGTGTTGGATCGGGCCACGATCCAGAAGACCATCGCGGCCCTGGGCGCGCGCATCGTCGGCCCCATCCGCGGCCAGGGCGCAGAAGGCGCGATCGTGGCCGCGACGCCCGACGTGGGAGATGTCACGGTCGCGATGCGCACGGGCGTCCTGACCGAGGCGGAGACCGGCGAGGCGGCGGAGGCCGCGCACGGCGGCGCGCCCGGCCTCCTGCCCGGCTGGCTGCGCGAGCAGTGGGCGCTTGTGCTGGTGGGGCTGGCCGGCCTCTTCCTGGCGGCCGGCTTCATCGGCGGGCGCTTCCTGGGCCTGCCCGCCTGGGCGGCGCTCCTGTTCTACGTGCTGGCCTATATCGCGGGAGGCTACGACGTCGCGGCCCACGCCATCCCCGGATTGCTGCGCGGCCATTTCGACACGGACGTGCTGATGCTGGCGGCAGCCACGGGCGCGGCGATCTTGGGCCAGTGGGCCGAGGGCGCGTTCCTGATCTTCCTCTTTGCCCTGGGCCACGCCGGGGAGCATTATGCGCTGGATCGGGCCCGCCACGCGGTGAACGCGCTGGGAGAGCTGATGCCGAAGACCGCCCGCGTGCGCCGCGGCGAGCGCATCGCGGAGGTCGCGGTGGAGACGCTCAGCGTGGACGACGTGGTCCTCGTGCGGCCCGGCGACCGCCTGCCCGTCGACGGCGTCATCATCGGCGGGACGAGCGCCATCGACCAGGCGCCGGTGACCGGCGAGAGCGTGCCCGTGGAGAAGGGGCCCGGCGATGCGGTCTTCGCCGGCACCATCAACCAGGGCGCGGCGCTCGATGTGCGCGTGACCCGGCTGACCCGCGACAACACGCTGAGCCGGATCATGCTGATGGTACAGGAGGCGCAGAGCCAGCAAAGCCCCACGCAGCAGTTCACCCAGCGTTTCACCCGCTGGTTCATGCCGGCCGTGCTGATCTTCACCGTGCTGGTCGCGGTCGCGCCGCCGCTGGCGGGCTGGATGAGCTGGAGCGACAGCATCTACCGCGCGCTCCTGCTGTTGGTGGCCTCGTCGCCCTGCGCCCTGGCCGTCGGCGCGCCGGCCGCGGTGCTGGCCGGCATCGCGCAGGCCGCGCGCAACGGCGTGCTCATCAAGGGCGGCGTCCACCTGGAGAACCTCGGCGCGCTCAAGGCCATGGCGTTCGACAAGACCGGCACGCTCACAGAGGGCTGCTTCCGGGTCACGGATGTGATCTCGCTCGACGGCGTCTCGCCGGACGCGGTCTTGCAGGTGGCGGGCGCGGTGGAGCAGCACTCCAACCATCCGCTGGCCCTGGCCGTGGTGCAGGCGGCCCGCGCGCGTGGGCTGGAGCTGCCGGCCGCCGGCGGGCTGGACAACATGGCCGGTCGCGGCGTGCGCAGCAGCCTGGCGGGCCAGCCGGTGTTGATCGGCTCGCTGCGGCTCTTCCGGGAGACGGCGGAACAGCCGCCCGCGGACGAGCTGGTGCGCGCGGTGGAGCGGCTGGAGGGCGATGGCCGGACGACGATGATCGTGCAGAGGGGCGAGGAGTTCCTGGGGCTGATCGCGCTGGCAGACCAGCCCCGCGACGGCGTACGCCAGGCCCTCGCGGCCCTGCGCGACCAGGGCGTGCGAAAGCTGGTGATGCTGACCGGCGACAACGAGACGGTGGCCGCGCGGATCGGCGAGACGGTGGGCGTCACCGACGTGCGTGCAAACCTCCTGCCCGAGGACAAGCTCGACGCCATCAAGGCGCTGGAGGCCGAGCTCGGCGCGATCGCGATGGTCGGCGACGGCGTCAACGATGCGCCCGCGCTGGCCGCGGCCACCATCGGCATCGCCATGGGCGGCGCGGGCACGGCCGTGGCATTGGAGACCGCGGATGTGGCGCTGATGGCCGACGACCTGGGCAAGTTGCCCTTTGCCGTGGGCCTGAGCCGCGCCAGCCGTCGGGTCATCCAACAGAACCTGACGATCTCGCTGGGCGTCATCGCCCTGCTCATCCTCACCTCGGTCGTCGGGGTCGTCGGGCTGAGCTGGGCCGTGGTCCTGCACGAGGGCAGCACGGTCGCGGTCGTGCTCAACGCCCTGCGCCTGCTGGGCTATCGCGACCGCTGAACGGGCGGCCCGCGGGCCGTCAGACGCCGGGCTGCGGTATGGCCCGCGCCACCGCCGCGCCCGTCAGGCCGAGAAACCGGCGCAGGTTCTCGCCGCGCACCTTCTCCTGCACGTCGCGGCCCACGCCGAGCGAAGTCAGGATCTCCTCGTCGCGCTGCAACCACTCGCTCGCCCAGCCGCTATCGTAGCCCGGCGCATGGCAGTCGCTGCCGAAGATGACGTGGTCGGCCACGGCGTAGCCCACGCCGAAGAGGTCGGCCAGCGCACGCTGACGGTAGATCCGCGGCGTGCCGGGGGTGATGTCGATGAACATCTCCACACCGGCCGCGCCCGGCTGGCCGTGGCCCAGCGCGTTGAGCAGCTTGCCGTAGACCGCGATCATCTCGTCGCACCAGGGCCAGCCGATGTGCGCGAGCGCAAAGCGCAGCCCCGGCACGGCCAGCAACGCCTCGAAGCCGGCCGGCCGACAGTATTCGGACGACGGCTTGCCGTCCCACAGGATGCCGGAGTGGAAGAGGATCGGCCGGCCCGCGGCCGCGATGGCGCGGAAGACGACGAGCGCGGCCGGGTGGCCCGGATGGAAGTGGTCGCAGATGACCTTGAACCCGGCAACGCCGCGGCCGACCGCCAGCGCGACCTGGTCGAGCGCATCCGGCTCCAGCGGGTCGATCCAGAAGAGCGGATAGAGGTTCGGGCCGAGCGCGCACCAGTCGAGCGCGTGTTGCAGCCGCGCCGCGGGTGGCTGCACGGCCGCGCGGGCAAACGAGGCCGGCGGCTGGGAGATGAGCGCGCCGCCGCTGACGCCGGCGGCCTGCAACTCGGCCAGGAAGGCCGGCGCGGGCGGGTCAGGGTTCATCAGGTGGATGTGTCCGTCGAGGATGAGCGTCACGGTGATGCCTCCAGTGATGGTCCGGTCGCGTCCGGGTCCGATGCGATAAGGGCCTATCCGAAAACCCGCTGGGGCCGGTCTCTGACCGTGCCCCTGGCTCGGTAGGCTCAACGCAGTTGAGCACGACCGGCCAGAGCAATTTTCGGATAG
>MWBF01000096.1 GCA_002068935.1 Chloroflexi bacterium ADurb.Bin325 | reverse complement strand
CGGCGGCGAGGCGTATGTCATCGTGGCGGATCTGACCGACGAGGAGGAGCGCCAGCGCGTCCTGACGGAGGCGAACGCGCTGGGCGAGCTGGCGGTGCTGGCCAACTGCGCCGGCTTCGGCTGGTACGGCTTCGGCAGCGAGATGACCTGGCCGGTCGCGGCGCAGATGATCCAGACCAACCTGGCCGCGGTGGCGCATCTGACCCTGCTGGCGCTGCGCGACATGCGGGCGCGCAACAGCGGCCACATCATCAACATCGGCTCAATCTCGGGCAGCCTGCCGATGCAGGGGATCGCGGTCTATTCGGGCACGAAGTCCTTCGTGGACAGCTTCACCACCGCGCTCTACCGCGAGCTGGTGGGGACGCGCGTCAAGGTCAGCGTGGTGCGGCCGGGGCCGGTGCGCACGGAGTTCTTCGACCGTTCGGAGCAACAGGCGGGCGGACGGCGCATCCCGGCGGAGCGGTTCGCCGTGACGCCGGAGGCGGTGGGGCGCACGGTCGCCGGGCTGCTGCGCCGGCCCCGGCGCGTGGCCTACGTGCCCGGCTGGTTGGGGGTCGTGCCCTGGGTCGAGCCGCTCTTCGGCGGGCTGATCGACCGGCTGGGGCCGCTGCTGTTGCGTCGTCCGGCCGCGGCTCGCGGACGGCGGGCAATGGAGCCTGTCAACTGATTCGAGGATGAAAGAAGCATGATTATCGTGACCGATCGGGGCGCGGATCTGTCGCCCCAGCAGATGCAGGGCCTGAGCATCCACTTCACCCCGCTGACCATCACGCTCGATGGCCGGTCGTATGTCAGCGGCGTCGACATCCAGCCGGAGGAGTTCTACGCGCTCCTGGCCTCCACGGACAGCATGCCCACGACCTCGCTGCCTTCGCCCGGCGAGTTCATCGATCTGTACCGCGAGCTGGCGAAGCTCGACCCCGAGATCGTGTCCGTGCACATCTCGTCGGGGCTGAGCGGCACCGCCGAGACGGCGCGAGCCGCGGCTGCGATGGTACCGGAGGCGCATATCACGGTCATCGACACCTTCACGCTGTCCGGCGCGGAGGGCTGGCAGGTGGAGGCCGCGGCCCGCGCCGCGCGGGCCGGCTGGTCGGTGGAGCAGATCCGGGCGCTGCTCGAACAGGTGCGCGACGCGACCGAGACGGTGTTCACGCTGCCGGAGCTGAAGTATCTGATCCACGGCGGCCGCATCAGCCACCTTAAGGGGCTGCTGGCGTCGATCCTGAACATCAAGCCGATCATCGGGGTGAGCAAGACGGACGGCAAGTACTATCAGCGCAGCCGGGCGCGGTCGTTCAACGCGGCCCTGGCGAAGCTGGTGCAGGTGGCCGCGGAGGATCACGCGCCGGGAACGGCGCTGCGCGTCCAGGTCATGCACGCCAACAACCCGGAGGGCGCGGAGGAGCTGCGCCGCGCGATGGCGGCCGAGTACGACTGCGAGTGGCTGCCCACGACCTCGATCGCGCCGGTGCTCGGCGCGCACACGGGCGCGGGCCTCGTGGGCATGGTCTACGCCGCGCGGGCCGCCTATCCGGCCATCCCCTGACGGCCGCGCGGCCGGGAAGCAGGCCGGTTCAACAAACAGGGGCCGCGAATGAACGCCTGCGGGCGACTATTCGCGGCCCCTGTTCACGGCCGGCGGCGGGCCGGTCAGGGCGTCCCCCAGGATCGTCACGGCCAGCACCGTCAGCGTGATCGCCAGGCCGGGGAAGGCGCTGGCCCACGGCGCGGTCGCGAGATAGCCGCGGCCCTCGTACAGCATCAGGCCCCACTCGGCCGTCGGCGGGGCCGCGCCCAGCCCCAGGAACCCCAACGCGGCCGCGCTGATGATCGCCCGGCCAAAATCCAGGGTCGCCAGCGCCAGCAGCGGCGAGACCACCGCGGGCAGGAGGTGGCGCGCCAGGATGTGGGGCGCGGCGCCGCCCAGCGCAACCGCGGCCTCGACGAACGGCGCGCTGCGCAGGGTCAGCACGAGGCTGCGCACGAGGCGCGCATAGCCCGGGATCGAGGCGACGCCGACCGCGACCGCCAGCGCGGTCAGCCCCGGCCCCATCAGGGCGACCACGAGCAGCGCGAGCAGCAGCGCGGGGAAGGCCAGCAGCAGGTCGATCAGGCCGACCCAGACCTGGCCCAGCCAGCCCTGCGCATAGCCAGCGAGCAGGCCGACGAGCGCGCCGACGACCATAGCCAGCGTCACGGCAGCCGTCGCTACGAGCAGCGTGACCCGGCCGCCGTAGAGGATGCGGCTCAGGAGGTCGCGGCCGTAGAAGTCGCCGCCCAGCGGGTGGGCCGGCGAGGGCGGGGCCAACTGCGCGGCGAGGTCGATGGCGTCCGGCGGCGCGGGGGCCAGCCAGGGCGCGAGCAGCGCGGCCAGCAGGATCGCCAGCAGGACGCCGGCCGCGAGCGCGGCGAGCGGCTGTTGGCGCGCGCGCCGGCGGAGCCGCGTCATTGCCAGCCCGCCCGCGGGTCGAGCCACCCTGCCGCGAGATCCACGGCCAGGTTGACGAGCACATAGGTCAGCGCGACGACGAGCGCGACCCCCTGCACCAGGGGCAGGTCGCGCCAGAGGATGGCGTCGACGAGCAGCTTGCCCAGGCCGGGCCGGTTGAACAGCGTCTCGGTGACGACCGCGCCGCCGAGCAGGAAGCCGAGTTGCAGCCCCGCGACCGTCAGCACGGGCGCGACCGCGTTGCGCGCCACGTGGTTCAGCAGCAGCCGTCGCGCGGGCACCCCGCGCGCCCGCGCGGCCAGGATGTAGGGCTGATCGAAGATCTCGATCAGGCTGACGCGGGTCAGGCGGGCGACCGGGCCGGCGGATGCGCAGCCCAGCACGAACGACGGCAGCACCAGGTTGCGCCAGCCGTCGGCCCCGCCGGAGGGCAGCCACCCCAGCCGCACGCTGAACAGCCAGATCAAGAGCAGCCCCGACCAGAACACCGGCACCGCGACGCCGGTCACGGCCAGCGCGCTGGCGAGGCGGTCGCGCAGGCTGCCGGGCCGGCTGCCGGCCGCTAGGCCCAGCCCCAGGCCCACGAGCAGCGCCCAGGCGAACGCGACGCCGGCCAGGGCGAAGGTGTGCGCGGCCTGTTCGCGGATGAGCGCGGCCACGGGCCGGCCGTTGAACAGGCTGATCCCCAGGTCGCCGCGGAGCAGGTTCGTCAGCCAGGTCACGTACTGGGCGGGCAGCGGCCGATCCAGCCCCAGCTCGGCCCGCAGCGCCGCGACCGCGGCCGGCGCTGCGCCCGCGCGGGCGAGCATCGTCTCGGCGGGGTCGCCGGGCAGCAGATGGACGAGCGCGAAGATGAGCGTCACCACGGCCCACAACGTGAGCGCGCCCGTCAGCAGGCGGCGGCGCAGGAAGGCCGTGAAGGGGGCCGGGGCTGGTGGGTGCATATGGCTGTGCGTTCACCTCCGCGGCCATTGTATGTCGTTTCGCGCAAGCGGCCAAGCTATGCTATGCTTTGGATACACCCCACTCAGACCAGGGAGGCGGCGCATGACGACATTGGGGACGACCACGGTGACGCAGGTCGCGATCGTGGTGCGAGACATCGAGGAGAAGGCGCGGGCGTGGGCCGAGGTGCTGGGCCTGCCCGTGCCGCGGGTCATCATCACCGACCCGGAGGAGATCGCGCAGACGCGCTACAACGGGCAGCCGTCCACCGCGCGGGCGAAGCTGGCCTTCTTCGATCTGGGCCAGGTTTCGCTGGAGCTGATCGAGCCGATCGGCGAGCCCAGCACGTGGAACGACCAGCTCGTGCAGCACGGCGAGAGCCTGCACCACATCGCGTTCCAGGTGGACGGCATGGCGCGGCTGCTGCCCCTGCTGGCGGATGACGGCATGCCCACCGTTCAGAAGGGCGAGTACACCGGTGGCCGCTATGCGTATGTCGATGCGACCGCGCGCCTCGGCGTGACGCTGGAGCTGTTGGAGAATGACCAGTAAGGAGTAATCAGTAACGAGTAATGAGTAATGAGTAACGAGTAAGAATGAACACGGTGACTGGTCTTACTCGTTACTTTTTACTCTTTACTTTTTACTCTTTACTCTTTACTCTTTACTCGTTTCTCTTCACTCAGCCGCCAGCCACACATCCTGTAGCACCGGGAACCACCCCTGCACGTCGAAGCCGAGGCCCCGGACGCGGGCGGACGCGACGTTCACGTTGACCTGGTCGCGGATGGGCAGGATCCAGGCCTGGTCGAGCACGCGCTCCTGCACCTGCTGGTAGAGCCGGTAGCGTTCGGGGCCGTTGCTCAGCCGCTCGCCCTCGTCCAGCCAGGCGTCCACCTCCGGGTCGCTGATGCGCGCCCAGTTGAACCCGCCGATGTTGCTGCTGTGGAAGAAGGTGTGCAGCAGGCTCGGATCGGTGCCGGAGTTGACGAACGGCACGAGGTGATGCGTGCCGTTGCGGCCGGCCTCCAGCACGGCGGGGTAGGGCATCGGCTCCAGATCCAGCCGGATGCCCAACTGCTTCCACTGCGCCTGCAAGATCGTCGCCACCGCGCCCAGCTCCCCCCAGCTTGCCAGCACGCCCCGCAGCACGAGGGGCCGGCCCGCCCGATCCAGCACGCCGTCGCCGTCCGCGTCGGCCCAGCCGGCCTCCGCCAGCAGCGCCCTGGCCCGGGCCGGGTCGTAGGCGTATTGCAGATCGCCGCCGACCGTTTCGAGCGCCGCGCGCGTCACCGCGGAGAGCGGGCCGATCGCGACGGGCGAGAACTCCCCGTACACGGCCCTGACCAGGGCCGGGCGATCCGTCGCGTAGAGCAGCGCGCGACGCACGCGCAGGTCGTCCAGCGGGGGCAGGGTCGTGTTGAGGAAGAACTGCACCGACTGGCCGGGGATGGCGATCGGGTAGAGCTTGTACGCGGCCGCGTTCGAGCCGGACGCCAGTTGCGCGGCGTCCTGGGGCGGCAGCTCGCCCATCACATCGACCTGGCCGGAGAGCAGCGCGGGCAGCCGCGTGGCGGGATCTGCATAGAAGCGGAACTCGATGCGGTCGAGATACGCCGGCCCCGCGTGCGCCCGGATCTCCGGCGCCCAGTCGTAGTCCGCGTTCCGCTCGATGACCAGGCTCTGTCGCTCCTGGTAGCTGACGAACTTGAACGGGCCGCTGCCCACCTGGTGAAGCTGATACTGGTCGCCCCACCGGTCGAGCGCGGCGGGCGAGGCCATGCCGAGATAGACCTGGCTCAGCCCGTCCAGCAGCGGCGCATAGGGCGCGCTCAACACGAGGCGCACGGTGAAGTCATCCACGGCCTCGGCGCGCTCGAACGGGCCGAGCAGATAGACGGCCTTCTGCGACTGGGTGGCCGGGGCCGCGACGCGTTCGAGGTTGCGCACCGCCGCGGCCGCGTTGAAGGGCGTCCCGTCGTGGAAGACGACATCGCGGCGCAGCGTGAAGGTGTAGGTCAGGCCGTCCTCGCTGACCGTCCACTCCGTCGCGAGCGAGGGGTGGAAGCCGCCCAGCGCATCCTGCACGACCAGGGTGTCGTAGACGCCGCTCAGCGCAATGCCCAGCTCCGAGCTGGCGTTGACGTGCGGGTCGATGCCCGACACCGGCAGCGTGAGGCCATAGCGGAGCACGCCGCCCGGCCGCGGGGTCGACGCGTCGGGCTGGCCGGCCGGGTTTGCGGACGGCGAGGATTGAGCGGGCGCTGCGGCCCCCGGCGGCTGGCCCGGCACGACCTGGCAGGCGGCGAGCAGGCCGGCCGTCAGCAGGAGCAGGGCCAACGCGTATGTGAGCCTGCGCCAGGGCGTGTCCTGAGCGGGTGTGCGGCGCAACGCGGCTGACGCGCAGCCGCCAGTCGAAGGACGCCATCCTCCCGCGCGCCGCGCCGCATCCTCCGACCGGTCATACCTTGTCGGACAGATTATGCCGTCCAGCTGCTCAGGATGCGAGGCGTCGCGCTCCGCGTTTGCATTGGTCTGCATGGGTTCCTTCCAATCTTTTTGCCGGTTCGTCTGCCCTGCGTTATACTGCGCCATCATGGATTTACGCTCAGCCTCGCTGCCCTGGGCAGTGTTCATAGCGTTTCTCGTCGCCTTCGTCATGCTCGCCGCGCCAGGGACTGTGCCGCCTGTGGCCGCGCAGCATGGCTGCGAGCCGGGCAACCTGATCCCCAACTGCAACTTCGATAGCTTCAGCGGCGATCCGCCGCGCCAGACGCCCGCGGGCTGGGTCCCGTTCGTGCTGTCCGGCGACCTCACCTTCATGCAACACACGGACACCTATTGGGGCGCGCCGAGCTTGATGATGTGGTCGAACGGCGGCGTCTTTGTCGCGGGCGTCTGGACCCAGGTCGGCGGGCTTCAGCCCGGAGCGACCTACAAGGCATCGGTCGGCTGGGGCGCGCCGAACGAGCCGAACGCTTTTGGCCGGCGGCTGGGCATCGACCCGACGGGCGGCACGGATCCGAATGCGCCGAGCGTCGTGTGGGGGCCGATCCACTACGGCCCCGGCAGGATGCTCAACTACCCGGCGCCGAACGTCAACATCGACGTGGCGGCTGTCGCGCAATCGTCCACGGTGACCGTCTTCTTCTACGTGGATCACAACTATTCGACCGGCGATAACTATATCTTTGTCGACGCCATCGGCCTGTACCTGGACGACAGCCAGCCGGTCGCCGCGCCCCCGTCCCCGCGGCCCACGGCGACGCCGACGTCGTCGCCCACGGCGACCGCCACCGAGACCGCGACCCCGACCGAGACGCTGCCGCCGACCGCGACGCCGTCCCCCACGGTGACGACGACGCCCACGGTGACTCACACACCGACCGCCACCGCGACATCGACGCTGCCCCCGCGGCCGACGGCCACGGCCGGCCCCATGCCGGCGGCCGCCGCGCGGCCCAGCGGCGATGCTCAACGGCCGCTGCTGTTCGGCGGGCTGGGCGCGCTGGGCGGGGCCGGTTTGCTCGGCGCGGCCGCGACCCTTGTGCGCCGGCGCTGGTGATAAAGCTCATGCAGAGGCGCAAAGAGCGCAAAGGTTTTTCTGGGAAATTGCTCAGGTAAAGGCGCAAAAAAGCAATAGATCCTCTTTGCGTCCTTTGCGCCTCTGCGTGAGATATTTCGTCCTTACCCCGGCAGCCGCGGGCGGCGACGCTTGGCGCGACGGGTCTCCTCGTCGTCCTCCGCATCTTCCGCGGCCTCTGCGGCCTCGCGCTCGGCCATCGCCAGCTTGCCCAGGTAGGCGCGGTGCTTCTTCTGCGCATACCACGTCAGCGACGCATCGCCGGCCTCCACTTTGCGCGCAAACACCAGGAACGCGCTGTGGCCGGTCATCCGATCCTCCGGCCGCAGCCGCCCCGGTATCGGCTTCCACGGGCGCTCCAGGATCTCCTCGACGACGATGTCGCCGAACGGCCGCGCCTTGAGCCCGGCCACCAGCTCGTTGACCTGGTTGACCGTGGGCACCAGCGCGCCGAAAAATCCGCTGCCTTTCAGCGCATCCCAGGCGTGATCGAGGAAATACCACGGCTCGCGCAGATCCAGGAACACCGAATCGACCGCGCGCTCGTGGAACCCCGTCGAGATGTCCTCGTTGTAGAGCGTGACGTAGGGCAGCAGGCCCAGCTCGTCGAGATTTGCGCGGGCCATGTCGTAGGATTCGGGCCGGGTCTCGTAGCTGTACACGCGGCCGGTCGGCATCACCGCGCGCGCCAGCACCAGCGTCAGCCCGGCGCTGCCGGTGCCGGCCTCGATGATGCTCCGGCCCGGATAGAGGCTTAAGCGGAGGACGATGCGCGCGGCGTCCTTGCTGTAGATGATCTGCGTCGTGCGCGGGATCTCGTGGATCAGATCGTGGGTCGAAGGCTCCAGCGCGAGGATGGCCGCGCCGTGCTGGGTGTTGAGCGTGCGGCCCAGCGGCCGGCCGATCAGGTCGTCGTGCGGGATCGAGCCGCGGTGCGAGAACCACTGCTCGCCGTGCTTCAGCCGGATGAGATAGTGTTTGCGATCGGGCGCAACGAGGAGAACGAGGTCTCCTTCCTGGGCAACCGCGGACATGCTTACCGCCTGGTGGAAATAGAATCTATCCGAAAACCGGCCGGAGACCGGCCGGGGCAATTTGCATAGGCTCTTTTATGCCCGGATGCCGGGCCGCAAAACATTATAATTGACGCCCGCCCAAATGACGAAAGCAGACGGGTACACGCATCACTTGACACGCGGCCCCGCCGGGATGATAGAATGGTGTTGCCGGCGAGAGGTTTTGTTCGCCGGAAAATTAGAGGAAACGATGGCTCTCGACGATATTCGTGTCCCAGCGACCTACGTGGAGGCGCCGTTCGGCCAGACGCCGGCCGAGCGCCTGGCCCGCGGGGGCGGCTGGTGGACCCTGACGCTGACAGCGGTCATGCTGCTCGCGGTCACCGAGGCCCTGGTGGCGGCTGAGTGGACAAGCTGGCTGGAGGTGGTGCGCCTGGCGATGCTGGGGGGCGCGCTGCTGGCCTTTCTCCTCTCCCTGACGCAATGGGACGGGCTGTTCCCCGCGGTCTATGGGATCGTGGCCAGCCTGGCCTGGTCCGTGCTGTTGTTCAAGGCGCTGGTCTTCAAAGACCTGTCCGCGGCTGAGGCGTTCCGCGAGCTGTTGATGCGCAACGCCAACTGGCTCGCGGCGCTCGTCGGCGGGACGGCCAGCGCGGACAACCTGATCTTTGTCACGCAGCTCGCGCTGCTCGGCTGGTGGATCGGCTTTCTCGCGATCTGGAGCCTGTACCGGCACCAGAACGTCCTGTATGCGGTGCTCCCGGCGGGCGCGGCGCTGCTGGTCAACGCCTACTATACCACGGCGAACATGACGCCGTACCTCGTCACATTCCTCGGCGCGGTGTTGCTCATCGCGATCCGGGTGGAGCTGGCGCGCAACGAGGCCCGCTGGCAGATGACGCGCGTCCGCTATGCGCCGGACATCGCCCTCGACTTCCTGAAGGCCGGGCTGGGGTTCGCTGTTGTCGTGATCGTCGCCGCCTGGCTGCTGCCCAACGCCGCGGAACATCTGACCGCCGAGCGGCTGCTGCGCCCCTTCGAGAAGCCCTGGCAGCAGGTCGAGGAGACCTGGAACCGCATGTACAAGGCGTTGAACTACTCGCGCAGCGCGGCGCCGGTGTCGTCCTTCGGCAAGTCGATGGCGCTGGGTGGGGCCATCTCGCTGAGCGACCGGCTCATCTTCGAGGCGGATACCTCCGAGCGCACCTACTGGCGCGCGGCGACCTACGATGTCTACACGGGCGAGGGCTGGCTGGACACCGATTCGGATCTCGTCATCATCGAGGGCGGCGCGCCGCTTAACGAGCCGGCCACGGCCGCGCGCCGCGAGATCACGACGACGATCCGCCCGCTGGAGGAGCGGCAGGTGACGGTCTTTGCGCCGCCGCAGCCGGTCCGCGTCAGCGTGCCGATCAACGCCACCGTCACGCGGCTGCCGGGCGAAAAGGAGCTACAGCAGGTGTCGTTGATGCAGAGCCGCGTCGACCTGGCGCAGGAGAAGGCCTATCGCGTGGTCTCGGCGGTGAGCACCGCGCCGGTCGCGGATCTGATGCAGGACGACGCGACGGCCTACCCCGGCTGGGTCACGGAGCGGTATCTCCAACTGCCCGATACGCTGCCGGCCCGCGTGCGCGATCTGGCCGCCGAGGTGGCCGCGCCGTACGAGACCGCGTTCGAGAAGGCGGAGGTCATCCAGGCGTATCTGCGCACCTACACCTATAACCAGGATATCGAGGCCCCGCCGGAGGGCCGCGACGGGGTGGATTACTTCTTGTTCGACAGCAAGGAGGGCTACTGCGACTATTACGCCAGCGCGATGGTCGTCATGCTGCGGTCGCTGGGCATCCCCGCCCGCATCGTCGCCGGCTATACCCCCGGCGAACCCATCCTGCTGACCGAGAACGCGCAGGAGGCGATCATGCAGGGGCGGAACCCCGGCGAGCCGATCGGCTATCGGGTCCGCGAGAAGCACGCGCACTCCTGGCCGGAGGCCTATTTCCCCTCCTTCGGCTGGATTCAGTTCGAGCCAACCGCGTCCGAGCCGCTGCTGGCCCGGCCGTTGCCGCCGGTGGACCCGCTGGAGGCCGGCCTGACGCCGAAGCCGAACGCCAACAACTCGGGCGAGAGGCCGCGAGAGAATGACCCGTTCTTCGACATGCCGGAGGCCCCCGACGAGTATGTCGAGACGGCCGGGCCGGTCTCCCGCTGGTTCGAACAGAACTGGGGCTGGCTGGCCGCGGGCGGCGTGTTTGTGGCCGCGGTCGCGCTCGCGGCCCTGCGATGGCGGCGGCAAACGCGGGCCTTCTTCGAGGCGCACGGCCTGCTGCTGCGGCTGTTCAGCGTGCTGGGCCTCTGGGCGCGGCGTCTCCGCATCCCGTGGCAGCCGAGCCAGACGCCGCTCGAACGGGCCGCGCAGTTCGACGCGAAGCTGCCGGAGGCCGCGCCCGCGGTGGACACGATCGCCGGGCTTTTTGTCGCACAGCAGTACGGCCGTCAGGAGCCGTCGCCGGGCGCGCTGGCGGAGGTCATCGCGTCGTGGCGTTCGTTGCAGCCGCGGCTGTGGCGGCAGTGGGTGGTGGGGGAGATCCGGGCTCGCACGAGCGAGCGGCCGCGCCGGCCGTAGGGGTAGGGGCGTTCGGCGCGGCAGTGGGCAGAAGCATTGGGCTTGGCCTCACCCCCTCGGCTCCCCCTCTCCTGACGTGCGAGCCGAGGGCTCGCCAAGGTCAGGAGAGGGGGATGGGGGGTGAGGCCGGGCGCTCAGCAGGTTTCCGGATAGATTCTTACTGCCCCTTAAGCTTCGCCAGCTCGTCTTTCGCATAGTCAGCGGCGGATTTATCCTGGCCCGGCCCGATCTCGAGGAACTTCTCGAAGGCTGCGATAGCCGCGTCCTTCTCCCCGCGCAACTTGTAGAGCACGCCCAGGCCGTAATATACCTCGGGCAGGTTGGGATCGAGGTCGCGCGCCCGTATCAGCAACTTCTCCGCCTCGGTCAGGTTGTCCTCCTGGATGCGGACCACGCCGAGCAGGTAGACGGTCTGCGCGTCGTCGGCCTTCAGCCGCAGGGCGGCCTCGAAAGCGTCCGCGGCCTTGGCGAGGTTCCCCCGTTGGTAATAGACGACGCCCAGGTTGGCGTGGGCCGTGCTCATCTGCGGGTCGGCCTGAATGGCGGCCCGGTAAGCCGTCTCCGCCTCCGCCAGCTTGTTCTGGCGCACGAGCGCGTTGCCCAAGCCGAACTGCGCGGCCGCGGAGCCGGCGTCCAGGCTAACTGCCGCGCGGAAGCCCTGCTCCGCGGCGGCCAGATTGCCCGCGTCGAGCGCCTGCTGCGCGTCGGCCAGCGTGGCCGCGAAGTCGCCGGCCGGCGCGACATCGGCCGGCGGGGCGACGGTCGAC
>MWBF01000095.1 GCA_002068935.1 Chloroflexi bacterium ADurb.Bin325 | reverse complement strand
TCGGCCAGGAAGCCGAAGTTGCCGTAGCCGACCTGGCCGGCGACCATCGGCAGATAGGGCGCAAAGCCGAGCGCGACCGCGGCCTGCGCCAGCCAGTAGCCGCGGGGCAGGCCGGCCGCGCCGCGGCGCGCGCGGGCGACCATCGGCGCAGCCAGCAGCCCCGCGATCCAGAGCAGCAGGTTGGCGTAGGCCGTGTAGATGCCCAGGAGCATGCAGGCGACATAGCCGAGCGCGTAAATGGCGGCGCGGCCAGGCCGCGACCGTGCCGCGCGCCCCTCGCGCTTCGCGCCCTCGCGTTCCGGGCCGCCGCGGCCCAACAGCCCCAGATAGCATGCGGCCGCGGCCGTGGCGAAGAGCGCGGCCGGCGCATACATGCGCGCCTCGCGCGAGTACCAGATGTGCAGCGGCGAGAGCGCGAGCAGCGCGGCCGCGATGAGCGCGATCGTGCGCCGCCGCGGGACAGCGAGCTGTAGCGCGGCCCAGGCCACGCAGCCGACCGCGCCGATGCCCGCGAGCGCGGAAGGCAGGCGCAGCCACGCCTCGCTCCGGAGCCAGGCTCCGCCGCCGGCCCGGAGCCAGAAGTGCAGGAAGAGCGAATAGAGCGGCGGGTAGAGGTCGGTGACGCGGCCCAGGATGGTCGTGACGGGCGCGACGGCCAGGTTGATCGAGGCAACCTCGTCGCCCCACAGGCTCCATGCAGCCAGGCCCGTGAGCCGCAGCAGCGCTCCGGCCAGGAGCGCGACGGCGGCCATGACCGGCAGCGCATGCGAGGTCAGCGATGCGGGGCGCGGCGCGGATGTCGCGGGGTTCGCCGGCATGATCATGGCGCGCCTGCCGCCGGGGCGGGCGATGCGACGTCGTCGCTGACGAGCGCGGCGGCCTCGTTGGCCCAGGCCGCGCGGCGTGCGTCGTCGAGCTGCGTGCGGTATTCGCCGGCCTGGCCGAGCAGCCGCGATCGGGCAAAGGGCAGCCCCTCGATGTAGGCCGCCGCGGCCGCAGGCTGGCCGTTCGCGACCAGCGCGTCGCCGTAGACGAGGCGCGTCACGCGGTCATGCGCGCCGGCCGCGACCGACGGCTCCAACAGCGCGAGCGCGCCCGCGTAATCGCCGCGCGCCCGCGCGAGCTGGCTGAGCCGCGTCGCCGCGGTCGGCTGGTCGTGCACGAGGGCCAGCGCGGCGCGGAGGTGCGCCTCGGCCGCGGAGGTGTCCGCCAGCCGCCGGGCCGTGTCGAGCGTCAGGTCGCTGAAGCGTTGCGGGTCATAGAGCGTGAGCTCGACGCGCGTCTGGGCGAGCGCGCCCAGGTTGGCGTGCCAGGCGGCCATAAGCGACGTGCGGAACAGGAGGGCGGCGGCGACGAGCGCGAGCGCGATTGCCGGGGCCGCGAGGCCGCGCAGGCGGCGCGGGCTGCGAGCCGCGGAGGCCGCGGCCGGTTCCCCGGCGTCGCTCAGCCGCCAGGCCGCGGCGATCAGGCCCATGGGCGCGAGGAGGAGCAGCAGGGCGACCCGCCGCGCATAGAGCGGGTCGTCGACCAGGCCGTGGAGCAACAGGACGAGCAGCATGCTGACCGCGCCGGCAAGCGGCAGGCTGCCGGCGGATGGCCGGGCCGCGCGGTGCGTGCGCCAGGCCAGCGCGAGCGTTGCGGCAACGATGGAGAGCCACGCGAGCAGGCCGGGGACGCCCTGTTCGGCCGCGATCTCGATGTAGAGGTTGTGTGGGCTGCCGATGAAGGGCACGTGGATCAGCAGGACGTAGGTCGAGAACACGACCGAATATGCGCCGAGGCCGACGCCGGTGAACGGATAGTCGCGGATCAGCAGGGTCGACAGGCGCATCAGCTCCAGCCGGTTGATGCCCGGCCCGAGAAAGCCCTGGAGGAAGGAGACCACGAGCGGCCGCGCCAGCAGAAGCAGGAGCAGCACGAGGATGGCCGGGACCGCCAGCAGCTCGGCGGGCTGTAAGTTTTTGTCGGGGTAGCGGGCGTTCCAGCGCGCGGCCAGCCGCGCGGTGAGCGCAAACGCGGCCCAGACGAACAGGGCCGCGGCCAGCGCGAGCCAGGCCCCGCGCGAGACGGTCAGCAGCAGGCTGAAGCCGATCAGCGCGAGCAGCGCCAGGGAGAGGGCCAGCGCGACGACAAACAGGCCGCGGCGGATCGGCCGTTCGTGTAGCGACCAGGCGGCCAGGGCGAGCTGGAGGGCCAGCGGGAAGGCCATCGCGGTGACGCTGCCGACCTGGTTGGGGCCGAACTGGTGCAGGGCCAGGGCCGGCCGCGCGGCCTGGATGCGGAGGCCGAGCCGGTGCAGGAACGCGATCTTGGCCGGCCCCTCGGCGAAGTCGTGCGAGAGCAGGAAATAGATGCCCGCGGCGGCCCCGGCCAGGCCGATGCCCGCGGTCGCGAGCCAGAGGCCGCGGCGCACGGGCAGGTGGGCGAGCGCATAGTAGATCAGCGCCGCGGCCAGGATCAGGCCGAACTTCTGCCAGCCGACCGCGTTGTCGAAGGGCTGATACGCGGTCGCGGAGTCGGGGTGGTAGGTGGCCCACAGGCCGACCGCGGCGGTCGCGATGAAGAAGGCCAGCGGCAGGTCGAGCGGCGTGCGTATGCGATAGGCCCACGCGCCGAGCCGCTGGCCGACCAGCCCGACGAGCCAGATAACCGCGACCAGGAGCAGCGGGCGCAGGCCGATGCCGGGATAGAGATACCACAGCCCGCCCGCGAGCAGCGCGGCCGCAAGCTCGCCGTAGCCGAGGAGCTCGCGCAGGGGCGGGCTGGCGGCGGCCCGCGCGGCTAACACGGATCGTCCCCGCCGCGCGCCGCGGGGAGGCGGCTCCTTCGACTGCGCGCGGCCCAAACTGCGGGCGGCGCTCCGCTCAGGATGCCTTTCAGGATGTCTTTGCCCAACATGCGCCGTTGGCCGCGCGCCGCAACGTCAACTGCGGATGAACTTGAGCGTCTGGAAGCCGACGCTGACCGCGCTCTTGAAGCCTTCCCACGTGTTAAGGCCCTTGACGAAGGTCAGGATGGGGCCGGGGCGCAGCGACCACTCGCGCGTCGCGCGCTTCTGCCAGTATTCGAGCCGCTCTGCGGTCAGATCGCCGTAATCCAGCACGGTGGACCGATCCATGTCCACCTCCTCCCAGTTCGTGCCGGGGCGGAACCAGTTGTTCTGCACGACCTCGTAGAAGAAGGGCGTGCCGGGGTAGGGCGCGGCGATGTGGAAGAGCGCGATATCCAGCGGCAGGTCCTTGGCATACTGGATGGTCTCCTGGATCGTCTCCTCGGTCTCGCCCGGCAGGCCGATGATGAAGTAGCCCCAGTTGTGGATGCCGGCGGCCCTGGCCCACTTCAGCGCGGTGAACGCCTGCTCCTTCTTGTAGCCCTTGTGCGCGCGCTTGAGGATCTGTTCGTTGGCGCTCTCGATGCCCCAGGAGATGTACCAGCACCCGGCCTGGCCCATGAGTTGCAGCATCTCCTCATCGACATAATCCACCCGGCTGTTGCACGTCCAGCTTACCTTGAGGCCGGAGTCGATGATGAGCCGACAGAGGTCGACGACCTGCTGGCGGTTGACCGTGAAGAGGTCGGCGTACATGTGGACGTGGTGGATGCCGAGGGTCGCGAGATATTGGATTTCCTCGAAGATGAGCTGGGGCGAGCGGATGCGCACGCTCGTCTGGTAGCTGACGTGCTTGATGCAGAACTTGCACCCCGCGGGACAGCCCCGGCTGGTCACGATGAAGGTGAACGGCCCCTTGATCATCGGCATCCGCTGGCGGTTGAGCGGCAGCAGCTCGTGCTTCGGCATGGGCAGGTCGTCGAGCGAGGCGATGAACGGGCGGTCGGGGTTGATGACGATCTCGCCGTTGTCGCGCCAGGCCAGGCCGGCGATCGATTCAAGATTGAAGATTGAAGATTGAAGATCAGGCTCCCTGCGACTGGCCTCAGTCGGCTGTTGACCAGCAGCGCCAATCTGCAATCTCGGCGAAGCCCCGCTTCGCACATCTTCAATCTGCAACCGCGTCTCTGCCAACATCTTTGCGACGCGCGGGTCGGAGGGGGCCTTGCCTTCGAAGGCGTCGAGCAGCTCGCGCAAGGTCATCTCCGGCTCGCCGCGCAGGATGAAGTCGAGCGCGGGGAAGGGGCGCATCGTCTCCAGGGTGAGCGGGGTGACGTGCGTGCCGAAGGCGATCGTCCGCGCGCCGAGCGCCTTGGCCAGGAACACGCCGTACATGTCGTTGCGCAGGCTCGGCGCGGTCACCTGGGTCAGATAGTATTTGGGCCGCTTCTCTTCGAGCAGCTTCTCGAACTCCGGCCAGCTCATGCGCAGCGCGTTGGCGTCGACGATCTCGACCGTGTAGTCGGGCATGAGGACCGCGGCAAGCTGGGCGAGGCTGACCTGGGGCCAGATCATGTTCTCGCGGCTGCGCCGGCCCACGCGGTGCTGGCTGCGGATCCAGATGCCGCCGTCGGGCGTGGGCGGGTTGACGAGCAGGATGTCCACGCTGCCCGCGGGCCGCGTGGAGGACGTGAGGGTCTGGACGGCCGCGCCGGCGTCCGGGAAGCGCGCCGCGGGCAGCGGCGGGATGCGCCGCGTGCCCAGGTTGATGCGTATTTCAGGTTTGGGTTCGGTCGGGTCTGCCATAAGATGTCTCGATACGATTCAAGATTGGAGATTCAGGGCCGAAGGCTCGGATGCGGGATTGGTGATCTCGCGGCCGGCCATATCGCCGGCGACGCGGAGCTCGCGCTGGCTGAGCTCCGCCAGGGCCCGCACGATGAACCAACTGATCGTCAACTGCAAGCCGACGAGCGTGCTCATCGCGGCGAGCAGGAGCCAGAACCAGAGCCGCGTCATGGGCCAGCCGTTCGACCCAAGGATGAGCGTGACGACCGCGATGAGGGGGCCTGCCGCGCCGAGCACGAGGCCCATCCAGCCGAACTGCTGCTCCAGCGGCACGCGGAAGAGCGGCTGGCCGAAGAAGCCCTGGCGGATCGGGCGCTGATAGAACAGGCTGACCAGATAGTTGAACATCGTGCCGAGCGCAAAGATGCTGACGCCGGCCACGCCGAGCACGGCCGCGGTGAAGAGCAGGAAGACGCCCAGGGGCGACAGGTCGACGATGCCCTGGGCGCGCTGCACGACGATCCAGACGCCCACCGCGACAGTGAACGCGAGCATGGCGAGGCCGATCATGCCGAGCTGGCGGGCCGGGTTGTAGGTCAGCGCGGTCCAGACGATCGATTGGGCGAAGCGCATCCCGTCGCGCACGACGCTCAGCTTCGAGCGGCCGGCGCGCTCGCTGTACGGGATCGAGACCTCGATCATCTTCAGGCCCTCGTGCAGCGCGCGGGTGCTCATCACCGGCGTCAGGTTCAGGCCGTCGGGCAGCGGATAGATGCGCTCCAGGATCGTCTTCTTGAAGATGCGCATCCCGCTGGCGGAGTCGGTGATCCGCTGCGCGCTGACGAGGCTGACGAGGTTGGCGAAGATGAGGTTGCCGAGCCACCGTACCTTCGGCATCTGGCTCTCCGCGCCCGCCATGCGGGAGCCGATCACGATGTCCGCGCCCTGTTCGAGGCCCGCGCGGCACAGTGCGGGGAAGTGTTCCGGCGGGTAGGTGCCGTCCGCATCGAGGAAGCCGATCCACTCCCCGCTAGCGGCCGCGAACCCGGTCTTGAGCGCCGCGCCGTAGCCGCTGTTGTATTTATGGCGCAGCAGCCGCACGCCCGGCTCAGCGGCGACCAGCTCGGCCGTCCGGTCGGCCGAGCCGTCGTCCACGACGATGAGCTCGAGCGCGATGCCCATTCGGGCCAGCTCGGGCCCTACGGCGAGGACGCGGCGCATGACCGGCTGGATGCTGTCTTCCTCGTTATAGGCCGGGATCACGACGGAGAGTGTGCTCATGGCAGAGCCTCGTGCTTATGTGGTGATATAGGACGCCGATGGCGCTGGTTTGTCATGCTTTTTCGATCGGCAGATCATGGTCATCGGCGTCCCATCAATAGTGCACCTGGCCGCGGCGCACGGCCGGGACGCCAGACTCGATCTGCTTCAGGGGGCGGGCGGGGACGCCGCCGACGACGGTGTGGGGCGGCACGTCCGCGGTGACCACCGCGCCGGCCGCGACGACCGCGCCGCGGCCGATGCGCACGCCGTCGGTGATGATCGCGCCGGCGCCGATCCAGACGTCGTCCTCGACCGTGATGCCCTCCGCGGTGATGCCCTGCTCGACCATCGGGCGGGTCGGGTCGTCGTAGACGTGGTTGACGGCCAACATCTGGACGAGCGGCGCGGTGTAGACCCGGTCGCCCACGGTGATGCCGCCCTGCCCGCGCAGCACGTTCATCTCGCCGATCAGGCTGTCACGGCCGATGCGGATGAACGCGTGGGGCAGGTCGCGGAAGTTGTAGACGTGCAGCACCGCGTTGTGCATGACGAACGAACGGTCGCCGATCTCGATGCCGGCGGGGCAGGCGTGCAGGTACGCTCCGTGATCCAGGTAGACGCCCTTGCCGAGGCGAATATGGTCTGCAAAGCGCAAACGCACCCCGCTCTCGATGGCCGCGAGGCCGTCCATGCGCAGGATCAGGCGGTAGAGGAGGGCCCGGACGCCGATCCCGACGACCGTCGGGATCCAGCCGACGGCGGCGTACAGCAGTTGTTCGAGCACATAGCGCGGCAGGCTGCTGGCCTGGCGGCTGAGGTAGAGCGAGAGGCCGGATTCAGGGCGCGGTCGGGCCATCGGCAACGGAGACGCCGCGACAACCGGACAGGCGCTGCCGGATCGGGCGCCCTCGGGGGGTCGATCGTGCCGACGCGATGTGCCGCGCCGGAGCAGACGCTACGACGTGCGCGGGTCTGTGGATCGGGCTGTCTGCGCTGCCCATCGGTAGGTAGTTAATGCTACGCACCTATCACATGCCTGAAACAAGAACGGATGATATCAGCCGCAAGGCGGAATGTCAAAAAAACGAGTGTCTCCAGCGTTTTCGCCGGTCAGATGGTCTAAGCCACCCGTATCACCCTCTGTTCCGCGGCCGAGCGGACGATGGCCGCCATGACCTTCGTCTGCTGCAACCCGTCGATATGGGTCGGCAGGGGGCCGTTGCCGCGCCAGCTATCGGGGGTCAACGTGTCCTCGAGGATCGCATCCACGCAGTGGCCGATCAGCGCCATCAGGCCGCCGGCCGAGGGGCCGCGCGCCTCGAGGCTCGGCTGTAGCGTCGCGATGTCCGCGGAAAGCTGCCCGGTTGTCGGCTCCGGCCGATCCACGCGCGCCGCGACCCGCGCGCCGCGCTCGTCCAGCGCCTGCCGGTGCGCCATGAGCTCCTCCGCCGACACCGTGTCTGCCAGGTTCGCGCGCCAGCCCGCTTCGACGCCGAAGCCCCCGCGCTTGTTGCAGATCAACGTCCCATCCCGGCCGGAGAAGCAGAGATAGAACTCCACCAGCTCGTCGATGTGCTTGATCCACTCCGCCTTCACCCGCACGCGCAGCCCGCTGTCGAACGTCAGGAACGCGTCGTAGAGGTCGGGCGTGAAGCCCAGCACGGCCGTCTGGCTGATGGCGAAGACCTCCGTCACCTCAGCCGGGCTGAAGTAGTAGCGCAGCAGATCCACGACGTGGCTCAACAGGAAGTGCGCGGTCGAGGAGCCCGCGGCCCACTCCCGGCTTCGCTGGCCCCACAGCCCCAACGGGACGATGATGTTGTCGTCCAGCCGCGCCTCGCCGTATACCACCTCGCCGAGCAGCCCCTGCTGGATGACGTAGCGCGTGGCGATATCGTAGGCCGCCGCCCGGTTCGCATAGTTGACGAACAGCCTGGCGCGACGCCGCTCCGCGGCCTCGCAGATGGCCAGCGCGTCCTCGACCGTCGTCGCCAGCGGCTTCTCCTGGATGATGTTCGGCACGCCGGCCTCCAGCGCCGCGACCACCGGATCGCGATGATAGGGGTCGGGCGTGGCGACCGCAACCAGATCCAGCGCGTGCGCCTTCAGCATATCGGCGAAGTCGGCGAAGGCCGGCGCGCCGGCCGCTGCGCCGACGCGCTCCGCGGTCTCGGCCCGGACATCCGCCACGGCTGCGACCCGCGTCTGAGGATGCTGCTGGAAGAAGTGCACATACTGCTCGCCGAGGATCCCCAGCCCGATGACTCCGACGTTGAGTGGCTTGCTCATAGCTCCTCCTGATATGCGACGGACGGAGCAGGCCGCCCGCGAGCCTATGATAGCATGCCTGTGTGGGGATTTCAATGCGAGAGCGGGCCGCGAATGTGCCCGCGCCGTAGAAATATCGACGCGGGGGCGCATCCGGGGCGGAGACAGGCCCTTAAAAAACGGATCGGCAGCGTCGGAGCGCTGCCGATCGCGGTTTCACCGCATGAGTCGCCAGGGACTCGAACCCTGAACCCTCTGATTAAGAGTCAGATGCTCTGCCAATTGAGCTAGCGACCCGATTACGCTTGCCATTTTACGCGGAACGGCCCGTTTGGTCAAATCAGACGCCGGGGCTATTCTCAGTCCGGAAACTTGTATTCTTCGCGCACGGGCGCAAAGACCTCGACCGCCTGCGCGCCCGCGGGCCCGACCCTCACGCTGTGCACGACGTCGCCGGGCACGACATATATGACGCCCGCGGCCACGGTGCGCGTCTCGTCGCCCACGGTCATCTCCATCTCGCCGGCCACCAGCGTGCCGACCTGCTCGTGCGGGTGGCTGTGGGGCGGGATGACCGCGCCGGGCGCCAGATCGATCAGCGTCAGCAGCATCTTCTCGCCCCAGAAGGTGCGCAGCGCCACGCCGGGGATGTTCTCGCGCGGGGTGCGCTGGCTTGCATCGTAGAAGTAAGACATCTTCCCTCCAGTAGAAGCCCGGCCACGGCCTCGGCTGCCGCCGACAGGCCGGTTCGATCGCGAGATCGCGGCGTGGCGTCAGGCATATCGCGTGCATTCTAGCGGATGACGCCCGGCGCGCCAAAATATCAGCAACGCCAATGTGGACGCCGGTGCTTCAGCGCCTGCTACGAGCCGCCGTGATTTCCCCGCGCACGCCTGCGATGCTACAATGTGACGCATGGAAATACTACTCATTCGTCACGCTCAATCGAGCAATAATGCCCTGGCGGACGAGCGACTGCGCGTCGTCGATCCGCCCCTCACCGACCTGGGCCTGCGCCAGGCCGTGCTCGTGGCGCAGCATCTGGCCCAGGGCGCTGACAGCGAATCGGCCCCTTCGGAGGCCGAGCGAGCCAACGGGCCGGACGGCAACGGCTATCGGATCGACCGGCTCTATTGCAGCGCCATGCACCGCGCGCTGCAAACGGCCTGGGCCATCGGCCGCGCGAAAGGCGTGCGGCCGGAGGTGTGGGTCGATATCCACGAACACGGCGGGATGTGGCTGGATCACGGCGAGCCGCAGGGCATCGTCGGCTACCCCGGTATGACGCGCGCGGAGATCGAAGCCGCGTTCCCCGGCATCATCCTGCCGGAGGCGGTCGGGCCGCAGGGGTGGTGGGATCCGCGCCGCGGCAACGAGAGCGAGGAGAGCGCCATCGCCCGCGCTGTCGCGACCGCCAGGCAGCTGCGCGCCTGGGCGCAAGAGACCCCGGATGCGCACATCGCGCTCGTCACCCACGGCGGGTTCCTCACCTTCCTGCTGCGCGTGCTCACGGAGCTGGCCGGCGATGCGCGGGTGTTCTTCCATCACGATAACACCGGCATCACGCGCGTGCGCATCTGGCAGGACGGCTACGTCAGCATACGCTATACGAACCGGGTGGCGCACCTGCCCCACGACATGATCTCGTAGCCGACGGAAGCGCCGCGGGGAGACGCAAAGAACGCCAGGAATTTCCTGGCGTCGTTTGCGACCCCTGCGCCTTTGTGAGCGCCCCGGCTGCGCCGGGGTCAGCCCGTCAGCTCCTCTATCTCATCGGCCAGTTGCCCGACCAGCTCTTCCAGGCGCGCCATTTCGGCGCGGGTCGCCAGGCCCTGCGTCTCGAGCGCGCGGGCGATGCGCGCCTGCACCAGGTCGTCCGCGGATTGCGCGCCGAGCGCGAGCAACTGGCCCAGGAGCCGCCGGCCGGCCTCCTCGGACAGCGCGCCGAGCGCGACCAGGCGGGTGACGCGGCGCTCGATCTCGTCATCGACATGGCGCGCCAGTTCGAGCGGGGACGCCAGGCCGCGCCACAGGCCGACCAGCGTTGCGCTGCCGGTCCGCACGAGGCCCTGGAGGACGGGCAGCGGGAAGAACCCGCTGCGCTGCTTCTCCTGTTCGGCGATGATCTGCACGAGCGTGAGCGTGGTCAGATCGTCGCCGCTGGCATGGTCGAGCACCTGCACATCCGCGCCCTGCCGGATCATGCGCGCCACGTCGTCGAGCGACACATACTGTTTGGCCTCTGTGTCGTACAGCTTGCGGTTGGGATAACGCTTGATCAGCGGCATGGTCGGCTGCTACGCATCCTCCCCGCGCTCCCTCTTGAGCTCCTCCACCTTGCGGGTCAGCGCGGCGATCTTGGCGTTCAGCGTCTCGATCTCGTCCTTGGTCGGAATGTTCATCTTCGCCATGACGGCGTGGATGCGCTTCTCCACATCGTCGACCGCGCGGCTCGGCCGCTCGATATATTCGCTCGCCTTCTTCTGCATCTGCTCGACGGTCTCGCGGCGCTGCTCGATGACGTCCTTGAGCAGCCGCTTGCCGTCCGCCTCGGCGATCTCCCCGCGCTCCACCAGCCGGTTGACCAGATCCTCCATCTCGTCCTGGGCCAGGGCAACCGCGCCCACGCCGGCCAGGAGCGCCTTGTGGAGGAGTTGCACCAGCGATGTGCGCTCCATCTGGCTGGCCGTCTCCTGGACCGCCTTCTGAACGCGGCGCTGCATCTCGCCGGACTCGAGATCCTCGCGGGCCTCCTTGACGGCCTTCACGACCTTGCCCGCGTGCGGGTGTTTCTCGACCTCGCCGACCAGCTCCTTCACCGCGTCGGCGACCTGGCCGACCAGCGACGCGCCCTTGCCCGCGGCCGGCTCGCCGGCCTCCTCGACCTGCACCTCGGCTGCTTCAGCCGCCGCGCGTGCCTCCTCTGTCGTCTGTTCCGCCTTCTGCTCCAACTCGTCCATGTGTTCCTCCTGACGTCCGCCGGCCTTGGCCGTTTATGACGCGGTGCGTCATGGGCAATATACCATGGTTGAGGGGCAGTGTCAAGGGGAAGGGGAAGCGCTCCCTCCCCTGCCGCAGCGGGGGCCTGGGGTGGGGGTGTAGGCGGCCCCCATCCCCTGGCCCCTTCCCCCGTCCCGACAGGGGAAGGGGAAATGCTCCCTCCCCTGCCGCAGCGGGGGAGGGCCGGGGTGGGGGCCAGGGGTTGGGGGCGTGCGGTCAGCCGAGCGGCAGCCCCAGCGACTCCACGAACGCGCGGATGCTGGCGCGGTCGGGCTGCACGTCCGCGGCGGGGTAGAGCTCCCACCGCTCGACATG
>MWBF01000094.1 GCA_002068935.1 Chloroflexi bacterium ADurb.Bin325 | reverse complement strand
CCCGCCGCGCCAGGCCGACGGGCGCGGCGACGAGCGGCTCCGCCCTCAGACGACGATCCATCTCCTGCCAGCGGGCCCAGACCTCCCGGCAGTCGGCGCAGGCAGCCAGGTGCGCGGCCAGCCGCGCCAGATCGTCGGCGTCCGCCTCGTCGTCCAACGCCAACGACATCAACAGCGTATATTCACCGTGCATAGGTTCTCACCCCGCCCCCGTGCGTTCGGCCATCTGCAAGCGCGCCCGATGGAGCCTCGACTTGACGGCCGGCACGCTCAGGCCCAATACCTCGGCGATCTCGTCGTAGGATAAGCCGTGCCAGTAACGCAAAATAAGCGGCGCTCGATACGCCAGCGCCAGCGTCTCGACGGCCGCCTGAACCATATCGCGGGTCTCCTGGCGCACCGCAAGCTCCTGCGGGTCGGCCTGCCGGCCGGGCAACGTGTTGGCCAGCGGCTCCTCGTCCAGCGACAGGAACTCGCCCCGCCGTCGGCGCAGCCGGTCGATGCAGTAGTGCGACGCGATGGACAACACCCAGGAGGAGAGCTTCTTGCCCGGCTGATAGGTGTGGAGTTTCGTATACATCCGCACGAAGGTCTCCTGGGCGGCGTCTTCCGCCTCGGCTGCATCGGAGAGCATCCGATAGGCCAGGTTATAGACGGGGCCTTGATAGGCTTCGACCAACCGGGTAAACGCCTGTCGATCTCCTCCCCGCGCCTGTTCCAGCCAGATGAGTTCCTGGTCGTCCACCCGTTCTCCCGGATCGGACAGCTGCCCGATCAGCGTGCTTGCGTCCCTATTGTCCGCTTATCTTATCATACGTATCTGCGGCGCAAAGGTTTCAGCCTGCGCCCGCGATTTCTTGGCTCGTTGGCCGTGCGCGCATATAATACCACTACATATCACGGCACGCGCTGCAACCGAGCTCGCTAAGGAAGGTGCGTTTGGCTCCCAACCCCTACATCGCCATCGAAGGCGCCATCGGCGTCGGCAAGACGACCCTGGCCCGCATCCTGGCCGAGGCCATCCAAGGCGAGCTCCTCCTGGAGGTCTTCGAAGAGAACCCTTTCCTCGGCGACTTCTATGCTGACCGGCCGCGCTATGCGTTCCAGACGCAGCTCTTCTTCCTGCTCAGCCGCTACCGCCAGCAGCACCGCGTCATCGCGCAGACCCTCGAACATCACGCGCTCGTGAGCGATTATCTGTTCGCCAAGGACTGGCTGTTTGCGCATCTCAACCTGGCGGGAGACGAGCTGGCCATGTACGAGCGCGTTCACGCCATCCTCGGCGAGCAGATCCCCGCGGCCACGCTCGTGGTCTACCTCAAGGCCTCGACGGACACGCTGATGGGCCGCATCGCGTTCCGCGACCGCTCCTACGAGCGCCAGATAGAGCGCGGCTACCTGGTGGATCTCCAGCTTGCCTACGAACGCTTCTTCGCCGAATACACAGCCGCGCCGGTCCTGACCATCGACACCGACGGGCTGGACATCGTGCACGAGCCGGCCGCGCGGGCCGCGGTCATCAGCCGCGTCAAGGATGCGCTGCAAAGCGACAGCTACCAGCTCCCCCTGCCCGACATGCAGGCGACGCTGGCCGAGCCGCGGCCCTTGCAGCGCGGCCAGCGCCTCCCCGACTTCCAGCGGTTCCAGCACGCGTTCGACCGCGAGCGGGGCTTCATCATCGACCTCTTCTTCGACTACATCTGCCTGACCGAGGAGCTCGGCGAGATCGGCCGCGTCCTGAAGCGAGTCTGGCATCGTCAGGATGCCCTGCTCGCCCAGGTCGGCAACCGATCCGAGGCGCGCGACCGCGCGCTACAGACGGTCAGCGCCGACCTGGAAGAGGAGCTGGCCGACGCGCTGGCCTATCTGTTGAAGATCGCCAACGACGCGGGGATCGACCTCGAGAGCGCCTACATCAAGAAGATGGATCGCAACGCGCGCCGCACCTGGCCGTCCCCTTGAGCACGGAGCAAGGGCTATGACCAAACGATTCGTCGCCATCGCGGGCAACATCGGCGTCGGCAAGTCCACGTTGACGCGGCTGTTGAGCGAGCGGCTGGGCTGGGAGCCGTTCTACGAGGCGGTCTCCGACAACCCCTACCTGGCCGATTTCTACCAGGATATGACGCGCTATGCGTTCCACTCGCAGATCTTCTTCCTCTCGCGCCGCCTGCGCCACCACCGTCGCCTGCTGGACTTTCCGAACTCGGTCGTGCAGGATCGTTCGGTCTACGAGGACGCCGAGATCTTCGCGCGCAACCTGTTCGAGCAGGGCCACATCCTGCCGCGCGACTACCACACCTACCGCGAGCTGTACGAGGTCCTGATCCAGTTCCTCCCGCCGCCCGACCTGGTGGTCTATCTGCGCGCATCCGTGCCCACGCTGCTCGACCGCATCGCGCAGCGGGGCCGTTCGTTCGAGCAGGGCATCACGCCAGCCTATCTCGACCAGCTCAACTCGCTCTATGCCGCATGGATGGAAGGCTTCATGCTCTGCCCCGTGCTGACCGTGCCCGCGGACGACCTGGATTTCGTCCACAACGGCGGACATCTCGACCTGATCATCCAGAAGATCGAAGAAAAGCTCAGCGGCAAAGAGGAAGTCGTCTTTGCCTGATCGCACAGGAGTGACGTTTATGTCTAGCCCAGCCAGTTCCGAACGGCCCTGGTCCGCCGCCGTCCCCCTCTCCTTTGCGCGCGCAGGCAGCGCCGAGCCGGTCATGCTCGTCGTCGGCGAGACGCTCCACCTGGTCTTTGTCGCAAATAAGACGCTCTACCACGCGCGCCTCTCGCTGACCGCCGCGGCGGAGTGGCAGCCGCCCGTGCAGTTTGCGAGCGGTGAGTCGCCCGCGCTGGCCGCGACGCCCGACGGCAAGCTCTATTGCGCGTTCACGAACTGGTTTCTGGGCAATTGCGAGGTCTACTGCGCGGCCTGGGACGGGCAGAAGTGGGCGCTGCCCCAGGTCGTCTCCCGCACCAGCGGCGTCTCCACCGCGCCCGTGCTGGCCGCGGGGCCGGACGGCAGCCTGCACGCGGTCTGGGCCGACACCACCCCGGGCCGCTCCACCATCTACTACGGCCACAAGGGCGACATCGCCTGGACAAGCGGACCGATCCCCGGCGCGGCGGGCAGCCATCCGGCGCTGGCAGTCGCGCCCGACGGCGAGCTTCTGGTCGCATGGCAGGATCGCCTGGGCGAGGCCGGGGCCTTCGAGGTGTTCTGCGCCAGCCGCAAGGCGGGAGCCTGGGACGTCCCGCAGATCATCTCCGACGCGCCGCAGCGGCATTCGCTCTATCCGAAGCTGGCGTGCAACTCGAGGGGCAACTGTCACATCGTCTGGCAGGAGCAGGCCGGCCAGACCTACGTCATCCGCTGCGCGGAGCGCCTGTCGGCCGGCTGGGCCCCGCCGGCCGACCTCTCCGACCCGGGGATGGACTGTCGGCTCGCCCACATCATGCCGCGCTCAGCAGAGATCTTCCAGGCCGTCTGGGCCTGCGGCTCGGCGCTGCGACACCGGGCGCGGCCCGCGGAGGCCCGCGCCTTCTGGTGGCAGGCGGAGACAGCGCAGTCCGACTGCGAAGGCGTCAGCGACCTGGCCGCGGCCATCGACGCCAGCGGCGTCACCCATCTCGTCTGGAGCGCCTACGACCCGGCCGGCCAGCGCCAGCTCTACCATGCCCGCCGCGACCCTGTCCGGATGCAGGGCATCTTCATCCCGATCGTGATCGGCTGACGACAGGCGGAGACACCCCAGGCGGAGCGGAGGCATCCTGAGCGGAGGCCGCACGCAGTGCGGACGCAGTCGAAGGGTGCTCCGATCTGTTTGAGAATTGCCGGGCATAATGGCGTTCACCCGCCCTGCCCGGCCTGTAAATCGTGTGAATCCTGTCCGAATCAGGGCGCTTCCAGCTCGCCCTCTCAGCGCGCCACCTTTGCCCAGGTGCTCAGCACGTGCGGCCAGACGCCGGTCAGCCGGCCGCCCGGCTGCGCCTTCGCCAGGCTGGCGCGCAACGCCGCCGCGTTCGCCTTGAAGGGCGGCAGGGTCAGATAGCCCGCGCCCACCTCGCCCAGCGTGTGCGCATCGCTCCCCGCGGTCATTAGCTTGCCGTGCTCGCGGGCCAGCGCCTCCGCGCGGCGGTTGTCGCCCGCGAGCAGACAGCGCGCGTTGAAGACCTCTAGCGCATCCACCTGCTCGATGATCGCCAGCGTGCGTTCCAGCCCCAGCGCGGACCCGCGCAGGCTGTCCAGCGGATGCGAGACGCTGATGAGCGCGCCCTGGCGGCGCAGGCGGGCCAACGTCTCCTCGACGCTGAGGCCGCGCGGCACCTCTTCCGTCACGTAATAGGCGATCACCTCGCCGCCGGAATCGACCTCGATCTCCTCGCCGACGATGATCAGATCCGGGGCCAGCGCGCGCGCCTCCAGCGCGCCGGCGATGGTGTTATGGTCGGTGACCGCCAGCCGCGCCAGGCCCACCGCGCGCGCCCGCTCGATCAGGTCGCGCGGCTGCGTCTTGCTGTCGCGGGATGCGTCGGTGTGGCTGTGCAGGTCGATCCGCCACGGCCCGCGCACGGGGTCAACCCGCCTTGCCATGCCGTCTTCCCAGCATCAGGCCGCCCACCGCCAGCGCGCCCAGCATCGCGCTCGCCGCGATCATCGTCGTGCGCGGCTCAACGCCCGGCATGACGATCTGGCCGTCGCCGTAACGCTGGAACATCTGGCCCCACTTCGTCTCCGCGGCCGCGGCCACGCGCGGCCGGCCCACGAACGGATACCAGTAGACGTTGTGATAGAAGTTGGAGGCGAAGTAGCTCCACGGCACCAGCGGCGAGCGCAGCAGCATATTCTCGAAGGGCCGCAGCGCGCCGTGATAGATGAGCTTCTGCCCGCGGCTGGCGAATGTGTCCTCCTGGACGAAGCCCCAGTCCTCCGCGGAAATGTCGTAGCCGACGATCTCGATCTCCTTCGGGTCGCCCACGCCCAGGCCCAGCTCATGGGCCAGCCGGATGAACTTCAGGTCCATCGGGTTGAAGCCCTGGATCTTGGCCGAGACCGCGTCGATGGCCACCTGATCCGCTGACGCGAGGATGATGTCCTTCTCCCACCAGCGCATCGCGCGCGGCCCCGGGCCATCCCCGGCGAACGTGCCGTCCATCACGGCAAACAGGCCGGAATGGATCTCCTGCTGGATGGCCAGCAGATCCACCACCGTCTCATGGATGACGCCGTGCGTCCAGTGGCGCTTCTCGTTCAGCAGCCCGCCGAACGCGTTCTTCATCGCGCCCGTGATGGTCGTGAAGACATGCGTCTTGACCGTGGGGAGCTGGATGATGTTCTTGTCGAAGAAGTATTGGGGGAGCAGGATGCCCTCGGGGAAGATGCGGTCCAGCACCAGCATCGGCGTCTTCGGCGTGTAGCGCACCCACTGGATCTCCGGCTCGTACAGGTGGACGTTTCGCACGCCGTACTGATCCACGACGACCTTGTGCTTGTTGTTCTTCTCGCCCACATACGCATCCACGACGACCGTCTTATTGTGCGCGGCGGACAGGTCGCGATAGCCGTCGGCCTGTAGCTTGCGAATCACGCCCTCGATCTGCCAGGGCGTGCTCGAACAGGCCGGGTACCACGTCTGCCAGGAGATGTTGATCTTCAGGATCGTCTCGTGATCGCGCGGCAGCGCGGCCTGATAGCCGGCCAGATCCATCAAACGGCCGTAGTCCTCCAGCACCGTCTCGGGCCGCGTCTTCAGGACCGCGACCTTGCCCTTGCCAGGAAAATCACGCGGAATCATATCGCTCTCCCATCGCAACAAATCGCAACCATGAGCGAGCCGGGCGCTCATCCGGCCCCGCGGCCGGCATGATACGCCGAAACGCGGCAAAAGAAAAGCGCGCGGCCCGGCTCAAAAGCGAGACCCCCGCTGTCTCGCAAACAACGGGGGCCTGTGTCAGGGGCTTCTCGAAATGGCCTGCGCAGCGTCGGCGGAGGCCAGCGAAAAGCTTATTCGTCCTCGGATTCGACCCGCTCGCGCTTCGCCTGGGCGATGATGGACTCGGCCACATGCGCGGGGACCGGCTCATAGTGCGACAGCTTCATGGTGTAGAACCCGCGGCCCTGGGTGATCGAGCGCAGGTCGATGGCGTAGCGCTGCATCTCGGCCTGCGGCACCTGGGCGGTGATGACGCCCTTGCCGCGCGCCTGTTCCATGCCCTGCACCCGGCCGCGGCGGGTGTTCAGGTCGCTCATGATGTCGCCCATGTACTCCTCGGGCACTGTGATCTGGACATCCATGATCGGCTCCAGCAGCACAGGCCCGGCCTGCATGAAGGTCTTCTTGAAAACCTCGCGGCCCGCGATCTGGAAGGCGATATCCTTCGAATCCACCGGATGCATCTTGCCGTCGTACACCTCGCAGCGCACGTCCACGACCGGATAGCCGGCCAGCGGCCCCGCCTCGAGCTGCGAGCGGATGCCCTTCTCGATCGAGGGGAAGAAGTTCTGCGAGATCGAGCCGCCGAAGACGCGGGTGGTGTCGAACTCGAACCCCGTGCCGCGCTCGACCGGCTTGATCTCCATGTGGACCTCGCCGAACTGGCCCGCGCCGCCCGTCTGCTTCTTGTGGCGATGGTAATCGGACGCGCTGTGGGTGATCGATTCCTGATACGGCACCTTCGGCACCGAGGTGTTCAGACCGACGCCGAACTTGCTCTCCATCCGGCGGATCGCCAGGTCGAGATGAACCTCGCCCATGCCCAGCAGGATCGTCTCGTTCGTGCCCGCCTCCATGCGCCATTGCAGCGTCGGGTCCTCTTCGGTGACGCGCGTGAGCGCGGGGCCCATCTTAGCCGAATCGGCCTTGGTCTTGGGCGTGACCGCGACCGAGTAAAGCGGGTCGGGATAGGTGGGCCGCGGCAGGAGCAGCGGGTTCGCCCGGTCGCACAGGGTGTCGTTCGTGCCGGTCGTGCCGAGCTTGGCGACGCCGCCGATGTCGCCGGCGCTCAGGTCGGTGGCCGGCAACTGCTCCTTGCCGCGCGGGACGAACACCTGGCTGATGCGCTCCTCGTGGCCGCCCGGCATGCTCCACACGCGGGAGTCTCCGCGCAGCGTGCCCGAAACCACGCGGTAATAGGAGATCTTCCCGACGTAAGGATCCGCGACCGTCTTCCAGACCAGGACCGCCAGCGGCCCGGCCGCGTCCGCGGGCAGATCCACCGCGTCGCCGTTCGGGCGCTCCGCGCTCCGCGGCGGGCGGACCGAGGGGTCGGGCATGAACGCGGCGAGCGCGTCCATCAACGGCCGGATCGCCACATTGTTCGCGGCGGCCGCGCAGAACACGGGGATGACGCTCCCGTTGTTGATGCCGGCCCGCAGGCCGCGGTTGATCTCCTCGGCCGTCAGCTCTTCGCCCTCGAGATACTTCATGATGAGCTCATCATCGCCCTCGGCCGCGGCCTCGATGAGCTGCGTGCGCGCATCCGCGGCCGCATCGGCCATGTCCGCGGGGATGTCGGACGCAGCCGCGCCCTCGCCCTGGTACGCCTTCATGCTCACCAAATCCACGACGCCCTTGAACTCCGAGCCCTCGCCGATCGGCAGCTGCGCGGCCACGATCGTGCCGGAGAACGCGCCGCGCAGGTTCTCGATTACCTGCTGGAAATGCGCGTTCTCGCGATCCATCTTATTGACCAGGACGGCGCGCGGCAGGCTGTATTCGTCCAGATATCCCCAGCCCAGCTCCGTGCCGACCTCGACGCCGGAGACCGGATCCACCAGCACCAGCGCGGCATCGGCCACGGAGGCGGCCCCTTTGACTTCGCCGACAAAATCGATGAACCCGGGCGTGTCCAACACATTGATCTTGACGCCCTTGTGCTCGCACGGCACAACCGCAGCCATGACCGAGATCCGGCGCCGGATCGCCTCCTCGTCCCAGTCCGCAACCGTCGTGCCGTCCTCGACCCGGCCACGCCGCGTCAGCGCGCCCGTGTTGAACAGCATCGACTCAGCCAGCGTGGTCTTGCCGGAGCTGCCGTGCCCGATCAGCACGATATTGCGGATCTGTTCGGTGCCATAGTTTGCCATTACCCCTCCTTGCCAGGGTGCTTCCACGTATTCTTGACGAGCTATCCGTTGGTTTCGCTCTGTTTCGCTCTAATAAAGACGCACCGGCCAGGCGGCCGGGGCGCAGCTTGCAACTTTAGGTCAACCAGTCCATTTTACGCACATTCGGGCTAACTGTCAAAGATACCGCTGTCCTGTCAGCGATCCCCGGCGGAACCGCTGGCCCGGGCGAAGAACGCCCGCCGCGGCCTCACACCGGCCCACGGCTGAGAGCCGCGGGCGCGGCCGCGGCGGCGAGGGCCAGGCCCCGGCGCGTCGCCTCGTAGAGGATGCGTTCCTCGTCCAGCGTCAGCAGCGCGCGGTCGCGCATCAGCCAGCGGCCCGCCACCAGAAGATCGGTGACATCAATCGCGCCGCCGGCAAAGAAATCGAGCGCCTGCGCGCCGGCCTGCGTGGCCAGCCGAAGGGCCTGGTCGCCGGGGAGCGTCGTCGCATCGCCGCTGACATACCGGTGCAGCAGGAGCGCCTGGCGCGCCTCGCGCAGCATGTCGAGGCGTCCGCCGAGCGCCGCGCTCTCGGTGCCGAGCGCCACGCGCACGCCCGCATCCAGCAGGCGGGACACGGGCGCAAAGGGCATGCCGGCGCGCATGTACGCGGACGGGCACTGGACGACCGTCACCTGGCGCGCGGCCAGGATCTCGATGTCGGTCGGTGAGAGCGCGGCCGCATGCACCGCCAGCACCGGCACATCGAAGACGCCGTTCTGGTCGAGCAGCTTCACCGGGCTGACCCCGTGGATCGTCTGCGAGAGCGCGTCCTGGTCCGCGGATTCCGCCACATGGATGTGGATGCCCGCGCCCAGTCGGGCGGCCACCGCCGCGGTGCGCGCCAGGAACATCGGCGAACAGGTGTAGGGCGAATGGGGGCCCAACAGGGTGCGGATCCGGCCGCCGGCCGCGCCCTGCCACTCCTCGACGAAGCGCGCGACCGCCGGCAGGTCTGCGCCGATCTCCCCCTCCGGCCCGCCGAACGTGCACCAGGCGAGGCTGGCCCGCAGCCCGCTCTCGCTGACGACCTGCGCCACGCGATCCATGTAGAAATAGTGATCCGCAAACGCCGCGGTCCCCGACCGGATCATCTCGACCGCGGCCAGCGCAGCGCCCCAGTACACATCGTCGCCGGTCAACACGGACTCCCGCGGCCAGATGCGCTCGTTGAGCCAGCGGTCGAGCGACAGGTCGCCGCCCAGCCCGCGCAGCAGCGCGAGCGCGCTGTGCGTGTGCGCATTGTAGAACGCGGGCATGAGGATGCGCCCGCGGGCGTCGATGACCTCGTCCGGCGCGAAATCGGCGGGCGCTTCCCCGACCGCGACGATGAATTCGTCGACGATCGCGACATCCGCAGCGCGCAACACGCGGCCGGCCTCGTCGAGGGTGATGATATCTGCGTGACGTATCAGGATCTTTGCCATAGCGCCTCGCTCCGTGAATGGGCCGCCGCTCAGTCTACACCAAAATGCCGGTTTCGGCGAGAAAAGGGGGCCTACCGCGGCGCAGAAAACCGGCGTCTCCGGCTCGTCGGCTTTCTTGTGCCAATCGTCCGTCATGATGTAAAATGCAGCGCGGAAGGGTTCCATCTCGAGCACTGCGACACAGCTTCTTGCCGAGAGATGCCATATCCTTACCGGGGCCCTCCCCCACTGCCAGACGCCGGCTCTGGACTGTCGCTATAGGACAAGCATCTGGCCGGCCGCATCATCACCGCGCATAAGATTGCGAGGGGGTTTTCATGGGACAGTATACCAAGCATGTCTTCGTCTGCACGTTCGGGACGTGGTGCAACCACGACGGCGACACCGGCGCCATCGTCACGCGCCTCAACGAAGCTGTCGAAGCGGCCGGGCTCAAGGGCCAGGTGCGCATCAACAAGTCCGGCTGCATGAACCAGTGCGGCCACGGCCCGATGGTGGTCGTCTACCCCGACAACCACTGGTATGCGGGCGTAAAGCCCGAGGACGCCGAGGAGATCGTCGCCACCGACATCGTCGGGGGCCAGGTGGTGGCGCGGCTCAGCTACGAGGCCCCTCCGGGCGATAACAAGGACCTCTCGCGCTATCCCGCGGAGGTGGTGGCCGCCGAGCAGGCCAAAAGGCAGGGCGCCCGACCGGCATGACCGCGCCGCGGACTCCGACCACCCACCTGTTGCTGGTCCGCCACGCACAGTCGCTTCGCAACCGCAACGACAGCAAGACGAAGGGCGACAGCGGCCTGACCGAGCTGGGCTGGCGTCAGGCCCAGGCCCTCGGCGATTGGCTCGCGCGCACCCAGCACGTGGATGCCATCGTCTCGAGCGTCGCAGTCCGCGCACATCAGACGGCGGAGGTGCTCGGCGAGCGGCTTGGGCTGCCCGTCGAGCTGCATGAGGGGCTGGAGGAGGCGGACTTCCCCTACTGGGAGGAGCTGCCCGCGCACCAGGACTCTCCGCTCGCGGCCTGGGACGGAAACTGGCAGCCGACCTCCGCAAATGCGACGTTATATGCAAGTTTCCGCGCCCGGCTCTACCTCAGCCTCGACCGGCTGCTGACGGCTCACGCAGGCCAGACGGTCGTCGTCGTCACGCACGGCGGCCCGATCAGCACCATCCTGCGCAGCCTGTTCGGCGGTCACTACATGACCGTGCTCACGGAGTTCAGCAGCCTCACGCAGTTGACCTGGGAGACCGACCACTGGCGGCTGGTCTCCCATAATTGCACCGCGCACCTGGATGCGCCCAGCGCAGCCGACCTGGCCCCCGGCGCATCGCAAGCATGGTCCGCGCCCTGGATCGACAGCCAGCAGCTCGAAGCCGTGATTCGCCAACACGACCGGGTGGCCCACGCCCTGGCCGAGAGCGCCTTCCCGACCGAGCGCGAGCTGAGCGAGATGCTGCGGCTGGCGCGGCCCGCGGCCGATGATCGGGTGCTGGACGTGGGCGCGGGCCGCGGCAGCGTAGCCATCGCCTTTGCGCCGCACGTCGCCTCGGTCCTGGCGATAGACGTCTCGCCGGCGATGCTGGAACGCGCCGACGCGGCGCGGCTGGCGCGCGACCTCGATAACATACACCTCCGCTTCGGCGAGATCGGCTCCCTCGCGCTGGAGGATCGCAGCTTCGAGATCATCATCTGCCACGACCTGCTGCACTATTTGCGCGACCCGCAGGCCCTGCTGGCGCGGCTCCGCACGCTGCTGGCCCCTGGCGGACGCCTGCTGATCGACCAGCTCGTCGGCTCGGACGACGCGGTCAAGCGCGCCACCCTGAACGCCATCGAGCTGCGCCGCGACGGCTCGATCACCGACGTCCCCAGCATCGGGGAGCTGGAGCGGATGCTGGCGGCCGCGGGCTTCAGCGTCGAGATACAGGAACGCTATGCGGTCAACCGGGAGCTCGAAGAATGGCTGGCGGAGGCCGCGGCCGACGATGCGA
>MWBF01000093.1 GCA_002068935.1 Chloroflexi bacterium ADurb.Bin325 | reverse complement strand
TCAGCAACCATCCCGGCCGCGTTGCCGCGCCAGGTTGCGTGAACGAAGTTATCCCGGTATAATGGGCGCAATTCACGCCCGCATCCTGTTGGTCCCAAGGCTGGAGCATCGCCGCCGCCATCTTCGCACCGCCGCTCGTGATGAGCAAATGAGGCCGCGGCCCCTGCATCCTGAGGGACCGCGGCCGTTTCATTCTCTTCGGCAGCGCACATAAATCCCGTTCGTGAGCGGAAGCAAACTACAGATAAGCTTTGGGAGGTTGCGTGAAGACTATCTTCGAAACGTGCGAGCCACGCTCCGAGGTATTACACGGCGAACTCCGTGAGGACATCTTCGCTGCCAGGCTTCGCGATGTCATCGACGACAAAGCCGATCGGGTCTATGGCGACCCACAGATCTTCTTCGAAAACACCTACCCCACAGCCGGTTTGAAGACCCTCCTGAAGGACGCCCTCGGCCGCCTGACCGGCGACGCGGCCGGCAAGAACGCCGTGATCCGTCTGGAGACAGCCTTCGGCGGCGGCAAGACGCACAACCTCATCGCGCTTTATCACGTAGCGAGCGGGAAGACCCCTGCCAGCGCGGTCGCTGGCCTGCTGGGCGACGTACGTCTGCCGGCTCCAAACGACATCCAAGTTGCCGGGGTGGTCGGCTCCGATCTCGACCCCACCGTGGGTATCTACCATCCCACCGACGGCACGAAGACCCTGACGCTATGGGGGGAGTTGGCCTATCAACTCGGCGGGCCGGCCGCCTATGCACAGGTGGCCGAGAGCGAGAAGTTCAAAGCTGCGGTCGGGACTGACCTGTTCGAGAACCTGATCGGCGACCAGCCCACGTTGATCATGATCGATGAGATCGCCCGCCATCTGCGCGCGGCGATGGCCGTGCCCACTGCGACGGGCAAATCCAACCTGGCCGACCAGACCGTGGCGTTTCTGATGTCGCTCCTGGAGTTCGCCTCCTCCAAGCAGCGCTGCCTGGTGGTGCTGACCCTGGCGGGCGAGTCGGATGCATTTGCGGCGGAGACCGAGCTGCTGCGCAAGAAGCTGGCCGAGACGCTCCAGGTGTCCGCGCGGCAGGAGCGGGTGTTGACCCCCGCGGCCGCGGGAGAAATCTACGCCATCGTCACCCATCGCCTGTTCAAAAAGGTAGACTACGGGGCGGCGAAGGAAACATACGACGCCTACATGGCGTATTATGCAGCGCTGGACGGGAAGGGCGCCGACCTGCCGCGGCGCTGCCTGCGGGCCGAATACGCCGCGGAAATGGCCGCAGCCTATCCCTTCCACCCGGAATTGGTGATGGCGCTCAACCGCAAGACCGCCACCATCCCCAACTTCAACCAGACCCGCGGCGCGCTGCGTCTGCTGGCATGGACGATCCGTAACCTGTGGAACGAACGTCCCGATGACGTATGGCTGATCCACCCGTACCACCTGGACCTGGCCCAGCCGCGGATCGCCGAAGACTTGACCTCGCGCCTGGATCGCCCGAAATTCCGGCAGGTGATCGAGGCGGACATCGCCAGCCCGCTCATCGGCACCTCGTCCCATGCGCAAGAAGTTGACGAGCCGCTGGTCAGGGAGCACAAGCCGCCCTATGCGCAGCGCCTGGCCACGACGATCTTCCTGCACAGCCTGACCCAGGGCATCGCCTCGGGGGTGGACCCGGCCGACTTGCTCCTGGCGACGGTGCAACCCGACGGCGGCGGGGCCGGCGATGAACCGGCCGTGGTGAACAAAGCGCTCGAACGACTGGCCGACAAGGCCTGGTTCCTGGAATACGACGGCCACCGTTACCGCTTCAAGACCGAGCCCTCGATCAATAAGATCATCGCCGATGAGACGGTGCAGGTGGGGCCGAGCAAGGGCAAGGCCGAGATCGAGGGGCGCATCCGGCAGATCTGGAAGAAGGGCTATTTCAAACCCGTCTACTTCCCGGTCGAAGCCGCCGACGTGGATGACGACGCCGACCTGCCCAAGCTGGCGATCATGCACTTCGATGCGGTGAAGGTCAAGGCGGACGAAGCCGCGCCGCCCGACCTGGTGCGCAAGATCTACGAGTACGCCGGCACGCTGGAATCGTTCCGCGGCTATCAGAACAACGTGGTCTTCCTCGCCGCGGACGCCGACCAGGCGGAGAACATGGTCGAGGTCGCGCGGCGCTACCTGGCGATCGGCCGGATCGTCGGCGACGCGGGACGGATGGCCGAGTTCAACAAGGAACAGCAGGACAAGCTGCGCAAGGCCAAAGACGCGGCCGAGCTGGACGTCCGGATCGCCATCACCAAGGCGTACCGCTACCTGTACTATCCTACCGCGGACGCGCCGAAGGCGCACGCGTTCCTCCGCCGCGAGACGCTGCCCGCGCAGGATCAGGGCGATGTCGAGAAGGATCAGGCCAACGTCGTGCTACGGGTGCTGCGCGCCTTGAAGAAGGCGCTGACCGCGGACGACGACATGCTCTCGGCGCTGTATGTCAAAGCCAAGGCGTGGGATCACAACCAGGTCAGCATGTCCACCGAGGAGCTGCGTCGGGCCTTCGCCCGCAAGATCGCGCTGCGCATATTGCTCGACGTCGGCCAGTTGAAGAAGACCATCAAGAACGGCGTGGAAATGAGGGCCTGGGTCTACTACGACTCGACCGAGGAGTTCGGCTACGACCACGACTCGCCGCCGCCTGTCTGGCAGATCAGCGACGAGGCGATCCTCTACACACCGGAGGAGGCCGCGCGCCTGAACATCCGCATCAAGGGCAAGTGGCGACCAGAGGCCAGGGGGTCAGAGCCGGCGGAGGAAGGCGTCACGGCCATCTGTCCGGTGTGCGGGATGCCCGAAGACCAATGCACATGCGGCGTCGCGGTCGGGGGCGGCCCGGCGCAGCAAAGGCCGACCCGGTTCCAGGGCCAGGGCGCGGCCGCGCAAGCCTTCGGGCAGCTTGTCGACCTGTGCGCCGAACACAAGGTCGCCCACCTGCGCCGGCTGACCATCACGGTGGACGCGCTGGGCAAGCAGGCGGCCGCGGACGTGCGCGGGCTGGGGCTGGCGATCCCGCAGTTCGGCAAGGGCCGTTATGTCGTGGAGCAGGATGTCAAGGCTGAGTTCGGCGGGGGCACGGCCGCCGAATCGTTCACGCTGAACTTCCGCGGCGGCTGGGACCGCTACAAGCGGTTCCGTTCGCTGGTCGAGGCCTTCGGCAGTGAGGCGGATGAATTGAAGGCCACGATGCGCGTGGCCGGCGAGTTCGAGGATGGATTGGAGGTGGCCGGCGCGCAGTTCGCCGCGATCCGGGACGTACTGACGACGCTGGAACTGGGAAGGATCAGCGTCGAGGGCATACCCCTCCCATGAAAGCGCTTTCCATCCGGCAACCGTGGGCCGACCTGATCATCCAGGGTCGGAAGACGCTGGAACTGCGGACGTGGACGGTCAGGTATCGCGGGCCGCTGGCCATCCACGCCAGCCAGACCGTGGAACGGGAGGCCTGTCTGGCCCACGGCCTGGACCCCGACCTGGTGACAACCGGCGCGGCCATCGGCGTGGTCGACCTGGTCGAGATCCGCGAACTGGACGCTGAATCCTACGCCGCCCGCCGCAGCGAGCACCTGGCCGAGGGAGCGTGGGGCGGCGGGACGTTGTACGGCTGGCGACTGGCGAACCCGCGGCCGCTGCCCGAACCCGCGCCGATGCGCGGGCGGATGGGGTTGTTCGAGGCGACGCTCCCCGGCGACTGGAAGTCGCAGCGCCCGCCACAAAGCCCACCCCCGTGGACTGAATCCCGGCCGGCGCGGGCCGACTTCGCAAAGGCAGCCGCGACTTCCCGTCGCCCGCCCGGGACGCCTGGCGCCGGCGCCAGGCAGTTCGACCTGCGCGTGTTATCCAGCGCCGCATCCGCTCCCGGCGAACCGGCATACCGGCTGGCGCTCTACCAGCGCAGCGTGGAGCCGCCCGCCGAACAGCGCGGCCTCTATGAGGCGGAGCCGCCGCCGACGCACAAAACTGCTGAACTGGGCGGCGCGACGCTGCGCGCGGTGGCCGATTATGTGCTGGATGCGCTGCGCGCGAACGGCTACAAGCCGACCGATCTCGGCCCGAACCGCCGCGAGCCGTTCAGCCTGGCCGAGGAGAGCGGCGTGCGGCTGGGGTTGCTCTTCCTGGCGGTCCGCCCGATCACCAAAGTGGAACGTATCGAGGTGATCGGCCAGGGGATCCGTGCGATGACCAGCGAAGAGGCGTATTACTGGTACAGCAAATGTACCGGCGGACCGGCAGCCCAGCGGGCGCAGCGCGCGC
This sequence comes from Chloroflexi bacterium ADurb.Bin325, assembly GCA_002068935.1. Lineage (GTDB taxonomy): Bacteria > Chloroflexota > Anaerolineae > CG2-30-64-16 > CG2-30-64-16 > MWBF01. The sequence continues at coordinate 7,296 of MWBF01000093.1, read as the reverse complement.
TGCGTGTGCTGCTGGCAGCGGAGTGAGGGCTGACCGATTTGGAGCAACATCGTATTGACAAAAATCAGAATGTGACTATAATTGAGGTCATAGATGAGACCATCACGCCGATATCGGTTCATCTTTGCGCCGGTCACCAGGGAGCACCTGGCGGCGATTGACCGCCAATATCACGGGCTGATCCGTGATGTGCTGGAAACACAGCTTCGCTTTGAGCCACTGGTGGCCGTGCGCAACCGGCAGCCATTGAAGCGGCCGATCCTGGGCGCTGAGTGGAAGATCCGGTTCGGGCCGGGCAACCGGTTCCGGGTTTTCTACCGTGTGGACGAGGGAGAAGGCAGTGTGTACATCCTGGCAATCGGCGAGAAGCGTGGGAATACGCTGTGGATTGGTGGAGAGGAGATCGTGACATGAGGATCGCTTCCGTAGCTGATGTGAAAACGCAGTTCAGCGCCTATCTGAAGGAGTGCCAGCGCGGCCCTGTCGTCGTGACGCGCAACGGACAGCCGGTGGCAGCATTGGTGCCGATCCTGGATGAGGACGAGTTAGAGGATCTGGTGCTGGCTTACTCGCCGCGTTTCCGGGCCATCTTGGGGAAAGCCGGCCGCCAGATCGCAGCCGGCGAGGGGCTGTCCGAGGCGGAGTTCTGGGAAGAAGACGAGCGCGCCAGCCAGGCTGCTCAGCCTTAAGGCGTCGGCTCTGGCGCGCGGCCAAACGCCAAACGCAGCGTAGCAGACCGTGCGTCCTTTATAATATCGATGTGCTGGTGGTGGTACATGATGACAGCGACTACGGCGACCTGATCCGCCGCACTTCGGCCATCGTGTCCGCCTTGTCGCTGCAGCACGCTGTGGTGATCTCGCGCTCCTTCGTGTCGCAGGAGCGCTTCGAACGGGAGCAATCGCCGTTCCTGCTGAACGTCCACCGCGAAGGGATCCCGATATGAAACCCGAGGTCGCGCGACTCCTGGCAAAAGCGGCCAGCAGCCGGCGCGCTGCGGTACTACTGGCCGACCAGGATTACCTGGACTTCGCCGCTTCGCGCGCCTACTATGCCCTCTTCTATGTGGCTGAGGCATTGCTGTTAGCCGAGGGCTTCGCCTTTTCCAGATACCTGATTCCTGATACTTGCCCATGACCCATCCACCCCTCCTCATCGAATCCTGGCTCCCCATCGCCGCGGTCGGCGCGGAGAGCCAGCGCGAGCGCGGCGCGTCGAGCGCCCTGCCGCCGCTCTACTTCCTGCACGTCTGGTGGGCGCGGCGACCGCTGATCGCCAGCCGCGCCGCGATCCTGGCCGGCGTGCTGCCCGCCTGGTCGGCCGACTGGCCGGCGGCCCTGCGCGAACGGTTCCCGAATGAGGGAACCTATCACCAGTGGTTCTTGCAGCTAAACGGCATTTCCGGCGATCCCGCCCAGGCTCGCAAGCTTCTTAGTTGGGCCAGGCAGCAGGGACGCACGATTGCCAATCCTTACGCTGGCGCTCGCGCGTTCACCGTCAACCCCTCCGCCGAAGACCTGGCGCTGATGGGCGACCTGCTGGAGTGGACCTGGGGCACGCGCGACCTGAGCATGCTCGACCCCTTTGCGGGCGGCGGCTCGATCCCCTTCGAGGCGCTGCGCTACGGCTTCACGACCATCGCCAACGACCTGAACCCCGTGGCCGCCGTGATCCTCAAGGCGACGCTGGACTACCCGGCGCGCTTCGGCCCGGAGCTGGCCGCCGATATCCGCAAGTGGGGTCAGCGCTGGTACGAGTTGGTGAAGCCCAAGCTGCAACCCTATTTCACACCCTTGCCTCCGGGTGCGGAGGGCGCCGCCTACCTGTGGGCGCGCACCGTGACGTGCCCAACCACCGGCAAGCCCGTGCCCCTCAGCCCCAACTGGTGGCTGCGCCGGGGCGACGACCCCGTGGCCGTCCGGCTGATCGCCGAGCCGGACATGGCCGAGCCGCGCTTCGAGATCGTGACCGGCGCAAAAGTGAAGGGCGCCAGACCGGACGAAGGGACGGTCACCCGCGGGGTGGGGCGCTCGCCGTGGACGGGGGAGACGATCCCCGGCGACTACATCAAGGCCGAGGCGCAGGCCGGCCGCATGGGCCAGATGTTGTATGCCATCGCGAGCAAGAAGCGGGGCGGCTTCGAGTTCCGGGCCCCGGATGAAGAGGATCTGGAGGCGGTGCGACGGGCGGAGACCGCGCTGGCGGAGAAGAAGCCCGGATGGATCGTCGAAGACCTCATCCCGTCCGAGCCGTTCCCCGGCGGCAACGATGATCGTCCGCTGACTTACGGCATGCCGACCTGGGCAGATTTCTTCTCGCCGCGGCAACTGCTGGCAATGGGGACGTTTGCTGAGACGCTGCATTCATTGGAGGACGAGATACGCCGCACAATGCCGTCCCAGCGGGCAGATGCAGTGATAGCTTATCTGGCGATAGCCTTGAACAAATGTCCCAACTACAGTTCCCTCCTCGCAAGTTGGCACGCCCCCCGGGGCGTCATGCGCAGCGTTTTCGACCGACATGACTTCAGCTTCAAGTGGACCTACGGCGAGTTTGACGCTGCGGGAAATCTGCTGCCGTGGGCGGCGAATCAGGTCGTGGACGCCTATCGCGAGCTGACGGAACTGGCCGCTCCTGCACAATTGGCTTTAGCGATTGAAAAGCCCGCGCGCCCGGTGGATAGGCTCTCTATCGTACAAGGATCGGCTACCGACCTGCGGTCGGTTCGAAATGAGGCTATTCACAACATCACCGTCGACCCGCCCTACTACGACAACGTCCAGTATGCCGAGCTCTCCGACTTCTTCTACGTCTGGCTGAAGCGCAGCGTCGGCCATCTGTTCCCCGAGTTCTTCCGCGACGAGCTGACCAACAAGGACGACGAGGCGGTCGCCAACCCCGCGCGCTTTGCGGCGCTGGGCAGCAAGAAGCGCGACCTGGCCAGGACCGACTACGAGCGCAAGATGGCCGCCGCGTTCCGCGAGATGCACCGCGTCCTGGCTGACGACGGCTGCCTCACCGTGATGTTCACCCACAAACAGGTGGCCGCGTGGGACACCCTGGCCTCGGCCCTCATCGGCGCGGGGTTCACCGTCAAGGCCTCGTGGCCCGTCCACACCGAGAGCGAGCACAGCCTGCACCAGGCGCAGAAGAACGCGGCCGCGTCCACCATCCTGCTGGTGTGCCGGAAGCGCACCTCACCCCCGGCCCCTCTCCTCGCAGGAGAGGGGAGCAGAGGAGAGGTCTGGTGGGACGACCTCCAGCCCCGCGTGCGCGAGACCGCCCGCCGCAAAGCCGCCGAGTTCGCGGCGCAGGACATCCGCGGGGTGGATCTGTACATCAGCGTCTTCGGCCCCACCCTTAGCATCATCTCCGAGCAGTGGCCGGTGCTCACCAGCGAGGTGGACCCCAAGACGGGCCAGCCGCGCACCCTGCGCCCCGAGGTCGCGCTGGACCTGGCGCGCGAGGAGGTGGTCCGCCTGCGCAAGGAGGGCCTCCTGCGCGCCGGTCCCCCCTCCTCCGTCGCAACGGGGGAGGGGCCAGGGGTGGGGGTTCAGTTCGATGCGGTCACCGACTGGTACCTGATGGCGTGGGATGCGTTCGCCGCGGAACAGTTCCCCTACGACGAGGCGCGCAAGCTCGCCATCGCCCTGGGTGTGGATCTGGACAAGACGATCATGGCCGGCAAACGGCTGGCCGCCAAGAAGGGCGAGTTCATCGTGCTGCAAACCCCCGCCCAACGGCGTAAAAAGGGGATGGTGGACGACGAAGTCGTGCTCTTCGAGAGCTGGATCGACGCCGCGCACACCGCGCTGATGGTCTACGCGGAGGATGGCGCGGGCGCGTGCGACGTATTCCTGCGCAAGGCCCGGCTCAAGACCGACGCCACGTTCCGCGCACTGCTCCAGGCGCTGCTCAACGCGGTGCCGCGGGCGCGGGTCAAAGGGAAGTTCGTCCGGCCCGAGGCGGAGGCGCTGGAGAACCTGCGGCTGGCGTTCTTCGATGAGCTGGTCCCGCCGGCGGAAGAGGAGATAGCCGCGCCGGAATATGTGCAGATGGGGCTGGAAGAAGCGCAGGAAGATGATGACGACGCTGATGATTGAACAAGGGTGACGCCGTGTGGTATGATCGCTTACGCGCTGTGCGACCCATGATAACCCGTAACCCATCATGAACCTGCGTGACCATCCCTTCCGCATCTACTACGGCCCAGCCGACGACCCGCTGGCCAACTTCTACATCCCCGCGCTGTCGGCCAGCGTGCGCTACGACCGCAGCGCGGGCTTCTTCAGCTCCAGCGCGCTGGCGGTCGCGGCAGCCGGCGTCGCGCGCCTGATACAGAACGGCGGCCGCATGCGGCTGCTGGTCGGCGCCGCCCTCGAAGAAGGGGACGTCGAGGCGATCCGCAAGGGTCACGACCTGCAAGAACGCGTCACGGCACGGCTGCTGGAACGCTTCCCGGATCCCCAAGATGCTCTCCTGCGCCAGCGGCTGGAGGTGATGGCCTGGATGGTGGCCAAGGGCACACTCGAAATCCGGGTGGTGCTGCCGTGCGACGCCCACGGCGCGCCGATCCCGGCGAACCAGGCGCAGGACTACTATCACCCCAAATCCGGCATCTTCACCGATGCGCAGGGGGATCGCATCGCCTTCGCAGGCAGCGTCAACGAGTCGGAGACCGCCTGGCGCAAGAACTACGAAGTCTTCTCCGTCTACTTCTCCTGGGATGCCACCCAGGCTTATCTGGCGCAGGTCGCCGCCAACTTCGAGCGGCTGTGGCAGGGACAGGAACCCGACTGGATCGCCCTTGACATCCCTCATGCCGTGCGGGACCGCCTGCTGGTCTTTCAGCCATCCCGCGCGCCGCAAGGGGACCCGTTAGAACATCAGGAGTCTCCTCCCAGCGCCAGGAAACCTGATCTACGGTATTTCGGCGGCAGCCCCCAGGCAGAGCGTGCCCTTTTCCAGTTCGTGCGCGATGCGCCCTACCTGCCGGGCGCGACCGGCCTGGGCGCCGCAACCGCAGCGATCACGCCCTGGCCGCATCAAACGCGCGTCGCGCATGAGCTCCTGGCCGAATTTCCGAGCGGGGCGCTGCTGTGCGACGAGGTCGGCCTGGGCAAGACCATCGAGGCCGGCCTGGTGATCCGCCAACTGCTCATCTCCGGCCGGGTCAAACGTTGCCTGATCCTGGCGCCCAAATCGGTCCTCAACCAGTGGCAGGAGGAGCTCTACGAGAAGTTCGCCCTGGAAATCCCGCGCTACGAAGACGGCAAGCTGCTCGATGTCCACGATCGGCCGCTGCCGATGGCCGGCAGCGCCAACCTCTGGGATGCCTGCGACGTACTGCTGGCCAGCAGCCAGCTTGCCAAGCGCGGCGACCGGCGCAAAGAGATCCTGGCGGCCCGGCCGTGGGACCTGCTCGTGGTGGACGAGGCGCATCATGCCCGCCGCAAGGACTTCCTGCAGCCGGTCTATCGCCCCAACCGGCTGCTGAGCCTGCTCAACGACCTGAAGGCGGGCGACAAATACGCCGGACTGCTGCTGCTGACCGCCACGCCGATGCAGATCAACCCGTTGGAAGTGTGGGATCTGTTGACCGTGCTGGGCGTCGGCGGTCGCTGGGGCGCTGACGAGGCCGCGTTCTTGCGTTTCTTCGGCGAGATGCGCAAGCCGTTCGGCCAGGCCGATTGGGACTTCGTCTTCGACATGGTGGGCGACTACCTGGAGGCCGGCGGTGAATTGGACCCCGCGTTCCGAGAACAGGCAACAGCCGACATCGGGTCGGTGAAATGGGCGATCCTGGAGGAGCTGCCGCGGCGGCACGGCGAACGCGCGGCGCGCCTGAAGCAGCTTGGGGCCAAAGCCCGGCAGTACGTGTCCGAGATGGCGCGGCGACATACGCCTCTCAGCCGGACGATGCATCGTAACACCCGCGCCCTGCTGCGCAAGTACCACGAGAAGGGCATCCTGAAGGAATCCGTGCCGACCCGCAAACCAAAGATCGTGCGGGTGCCCATGCGACCGGACGAACAGGCCCTCTACGATCGCATCGAGGAATACATCACCCAGTTCTACCAGAAGTACGAAAGCGAGCGCCGCGGGCTGGGCTTCGTCATGACCGTCTACCGGCGCCGCCTCACCAGCAGTTTCTGGGCGGTCCGATGCAGCCTGGAGCGCCGCCTGGAGTTCCTGAAAGGCGCCGCTGGGGTCGAAACGCTGCTCACCGACGAAGACACCGAGCAAGATGAACTGGAATTGGACATCTTTGAGGAGCAAGATGACGGGGCCGACAGGACATCGGCGGCCCGGGTCAAACGCTTCGCCGCCGAGCTGAGTTATGTGCGGGACTTCATCCAGGAGCTCAAACAGCTCAGCGTAGCCGATTCCAAGCTGGAGGTCCTCAAGGCCGAGCTGAACCAGGTCTTCAAGCAGCGCCAGACGGTGCTGATCTTCACGCAGTACACCGACACCATGGATTATCTGCGCGAGCAGCTTCGCCATGTCTACGGTTCCCATGTGGCGTGCTACTCCGGCCGCGGCGGCGAGGTGTGGAACGGCATCGCCTGGGTCCAGACCACCAAGGAGGCGGTCAAGGCAGATTTCCGCGCGGGCAAGATCCGCATCCTGCTCGGCACCGAGTCGGCCAGCGAAGGCTTGAACCTCCAGACCTGCGGCGTGCTGATCAATTACGATATGCCGTGGAACCCCATGCGCGTCGAGCAGCGCATCGGCCGTATCGACCGCATCGGGCAGGAGCACCCTGACGTTTGGATTTCGAACTACTTCTACCAGGATACCATCGAGGATCAGATCTACCAACGGCTGGCCGACCGCATCGACTGGTTCGAGGTCGTCGTGGGCGACCTGCAGCCGATCCTGGCCCAGGTGGGCGAGGTCACGAAACGGTTGGCCATGCAGCCCGCCTCCGAACGAGAGGCCCGGCTCGAGGCGGAGATCGCGGCCTTGCGCGAGCGGCTACAGCACCGCGAGACCGAATCCCTCGACCTGGACGCCTATCTGCACGTCGAGGACTATCAACCAGGCCCGCCGCCGCCCGTCACGTTGGGCCAACTGGAGGAGCTGTTCACGCACAGCCAGGCCACCGGCCACCTCTTCCAGCCCCATCCGGAGATCGCTGGCGCCTATCTTCTCAACTGGCAAGCGGAACGGCTGCCCGTCACCTTCTCGCCGGCCTGTTTCGATGAGCACCCCGACACCGTGCGTTTCCTGTCATACGGGTCTCCATTGCTGGATCAGATCCTCGCCGGCCTGCTTGAAACGGAAGAAGAGTCT
>MWBF01000092.1 GCA_002068935.1 Chloroflexi bacterium ADurb.Bin325 | reverse complement strand
TTCCACAGGCCCAGCTCGACCGCCAGCACGGTCAGCACGCCCGCGGGGATCAGCGCCCACCAGTACTCCCGGCGCACGAGCAGCACCGCCCAGAAGCCTAACGCCATCCCGAAGAGCACCAGCGGGGTGTTCCACGCGCCCAGCTCGATGTTGCGCCACTGGATGATGATGCCGGCGCCGATGCCGAGGAGCATGAAGGCGGGAATGGCTCGCCACCAACACTCCACGCGGGATAGAAACCAGCCCAGGAACCCCAGCCCGGCCAGCGCAAAGAGCGCGCCCCAGGCCAGGTCGCCCCACTGGGCGAAGACGCCCAGGTTGCGGAGCAGCAGGAATATGCCGGCCAGCACGAGAAAAGCCGCCCAGATGAGGGCCTCGCGCATATATTTCATCGTTCAACCTCCAGAAACCGTTTGAGCCGGTCCCCCGACCGAGCCCAGGCCAGCCTCCGTCGTCCTGCCTGTGTCCAACCACGCGGCGCGGGCACGGCGAAAGGTCGTCCCCGTTATTGCCCCTTCCTCAGCCGCGGCCAGGCGCTGGCTGCGGCCAGCCACGCAAACGCGAGCGCCAATGCCAGCCAGACCAGACGTTCCCAGAGGGCCGAGGCGCTCCACGCCAGGCCGCAAGCGAACAACATCAGCCCGCCGTTGAACGGCGTCTGGAAGCCGGGCCGGTCGAGCGCCTCGGCCAGCCGGAGATGGCCGGCGCGGGCCCGCCAGTAGGCGAAGCTCCACGCGGCCAGCGCGGCGCTCAGCCCCAGCACCCAGAGCGTCCCGCGCGCCAGCCCGGCCCAGTCGATGATCTGCATGTCTGCTCAGTCGCCAGCCGCGGCCAGATAGCCCTGCTGCACCAGCCACGCGACCGCGCCCACGAGATCCGGCTCGAACACCGCGGTTGCCCGTGCGCGCAGCTCGGCCGACCTGGGGTTGACGGCCAGGCGCACGCTTGCATGCTCGAACAGCTCGAGGTCGCCGTGCGTGTCGCCCGCGGCCAGCGTTTCCTCCGGCGCGATATCGTGCCGCGCCATCAGCGCGCGCACGAACGCGCCCTTGCCGCCTTCGGGGACGCGGTTGACGGCCGTGCCGTCCAGCACGCCGTCGACCACGCCCAGCTCATTTGCCAGGACGTCGTCCGCGCACAGGTCTGCCGCGACGGGGTCGGTGTTGAGCGTGAAGCCCGCGCTGACCAGGGCGACGCGGATGCCCGCCCTCTTGAGCGCGGCCACGAAGTCGAGCGCGCCGGGGAGGTAGGGGTTGGCGGCAAGGAGCGCGGCCAGATGGCTCACCGGCTGGCCGCGCCAGAGCGCGACGTCGCGGCGCAGCCACTCGCCGTAGCTGATGCGGCCGGCCAGGGCCAGGCTGCGATGTTCAGCGGCCAGATGCCCAAGCCCCAGCCGCTCGTGCAGATAGGCGTAGGGCGACTCCGCCTGTTTGAGCGTGCCGTCCACATCCAGCACCGCCAGCCGCAGGGGCGACTTCGCTGTACCCGCCAAGCTCAGGCCTCGGCCTCTTCTTCCGGCTCCCAGTCGCTGACCATCCACGCGCCGCAGACGAGCACCAGTTCGACCTGGTCGTTCTTGCCGAACGCCAGCGCCAGCCCGCCCTCGTCATCGGCCTCGCCGTAGTCGATCAGCTCCATGCCCTCATCGGACAGCCGGCCGACGGTCTCGAAGATGGCGTCCACGCCCGTCACCGGCTCTTCCTGTGCGTTCGGATAGACGGAGACGACGTAGAGCTCGAGCGCCTGATGGTCGTCGAGATAGAGGTCGCAGTCGAAGAAGACGCGGTCTTCGGATTTGACCGGCTCGGCATCCACGTCGTCGCCGAGCGACTCCTCCCACAGCTCCAATCCCAGGACCTTCAGGCTGACCATCTCCTCGAGCTCTGCACGGCGGTCGTCGTCCAGCTCGGTGTAGAGCTCCTCGTCAGCCTCGTCGTCGAATCCGATCCCGTCCAGTCCCATGTCCTCATCCAACCCGTTCTTCGCCATAGCGGGCGCTCCTTTCGTGCTGCCTTACGGTTTGTAGATGTAGCGTAGGGCCGAATTATATCACGTCTGCGCCGCCCGGCTAATTTGCGCCCGCATTGTGGTTTTCGGCGACAAAGGCGTCGATGAGCTGCCGCGCGATGCTCATCTTTGGGGGCAGGTTTGGCAGCGCATCCGCGGCAAACCAGCCCGCCTCGGCGATCTCGGAATCCTCCGGCGCGATCTCGCCGCCCGCATACTCGGCGGTGAACCCGATCATCAGCGAGTTGGGGAAGGGCCACGGCTGGCTGCCGAAGTAGCGGATCGCCCGGATGTCGATGTTGACCTCCTCGCAGACCTCGCGCCGCGCGCACTCTTCCAGGGTTTCGCCTGGCTCGACATAGCCCGCGATGACGCTGTACCGGCCCGCGGGAAAGCGCTGATTGCGCGCCAGCAGGAGCCGCCTGCCCTCCGGCGTGTCGCGCGTGACCGCGATGATGATGGCCGGCGACAGCCGTGGGTAGCTGACGAGGCCGCAGGCCGGACAGCGCTTGGCGCGCTCGTGCGGCTGATTCTCGGTGAGCGCGCCGCACTGGCCGCAGTAGCGGTGGGTGCGATCCCAGGCCAGCAACTGCACCGCGCGGCCGGCCACCGCGAACGCGGCCTCGTCCAGCCGGCCGTACAGCCCGCGCAGGCCGTCGGCCAGGAAGCCGGCGGGCAGGGCCGCGTCCGCGGCGATCTCCGCCGTGTAGCAGCCGACCTCGTGGCCATCCTCGTCGTGCAGGCTGCCCAGATAGAGCTCGCGCTGCGCGGCGAGATGCAGCTCCGCGATGTTGTGGAGCAGCGGGACGGTCACCGCGCCCGTCGCGTCATCCGTCGGGCGGACGAGCAGCCGGTCGCCCTGGAACACGAACCAGCGCGCCGGCCCGTTTGCGCCCTCCGGCGGGGCCAGACGAGAAACAAAAGTCGTTGTCATAAACCCCCGTTCGCTTTAAAATCTAGGGGCACGGTCAGAGACCGGCCCCAGCCGGTTTTCGGATAGGCTCTTAAGGGAGGGAGCATCCTGAGCGGCATGTAAAGGACGGTCGCCCAGGATGCTCCTCTCGATTTCCAGCTTCCAGCTTCTAGCTTCCGGCCTCCAGCCCTACCCCTCCGCAATCAGCCGATCCACCACCATCTGCCGGAACTCGGGGGAGAGGCTGGCGAAGTAGGCGCTGAACCCCGTCACGCGCACGACCAGATCCGGGTACTTGCTCGGATCGCGGTTGGCCTCCAGCACCTTCTCCTTGTCCATCACGTTGAGGTTGATTTGCGTGCCGCCGAGCGCAAAATGGCCCCTGATCAGGCCGGCGACCTTCTCCAGCCCGCCCTCATCCCTGGTCAGGCCGGGATCCAGATCGAGCTGCATCGGCGCGGTGTTGCCGTAGCCCGGCTGCACGGCCGCGACCGCGGCCGCGAGCGCGGTCGGCGCGCCATCCTTGCGGAAGCCGGGCATGGGGTTGGCCCCCTGCGCGATGGGCGCGCCGGCATGGCGGCCGTCGGGCGTCGCGCCGGCGTCCTTGCCCATCATGATCGTCATGGCCCAGGAGAACAGCCCCGGCACCATCTGGTGGCCGTCCGGCGTCCGCCTCTCCTTGACCAGCCGGGTGAACAGGTCGGCCAGCCGCTGCGCGTGGTCGTCGGACAGCGAGCCGCCGCTGCCGAAGCGCGGGACGCTGCGCATCATCAGCCGCACGCGCTCGCCCTCCGGCCCGGCCCAGTCGGCGTCGAGATGCGCCAGCAGCTCCGCCCAGGTCAGCCGGCCCTCGCGCTCGATGCGCTGTTCGCACGCGGCGAAGGAGTCGGCCGCGTTCGCCAGCGCCGCGCCGTCGACGCAGCAGTTGTAGTAGTCCACCCCGCCGCTCGACGCATCGCGCGCCCGCTCGATGGGCCCGTAGCAGAGCAGGTCCAGCACCAGCTCGGGCGCGACGTCGTGCATGTGGCGGATGTGGAAGTCGAAGCCCTGTGCGAGGGTGTCGATCGCCCGGCGCAGGTGGAACTCGAACCGCCGCCACAGTTCGGCCACGCTCGGCTGCACGCTCGAATCGGCCAGCATGTCGCGCAGCGCCACGTCGAAGACCACCGCGAAGTTGATCTTGACCATGTCGTTGAAGGTGTACTCGCGGCCGGGCAGCGCCAGCCAGTGGCAGCCCGCATAGGCGCGCTGGCGGGAGAGCTCGAGAGGGTAGCCGTTGCGCGCAAAGCCCTCGACCGTGTTGTCCACGCCCAGGAACTTGGGGATGCCGGTCTTGTCCTCGAACATGACCTCGAGGCCGCGGCGCAGCAGCCCCTCGTCGGTCGTCTCGCCGACGCACACGCCGATGTTGGCCGGAATCTTCAGCCGGTGGCCCGCCTCGAGGATCAGGTAGGACAGGGGAGTGGTGACATCGCGGCCCGTCTCGTCCGGCCCGCCGAGCTGGATGTAATCGGTCGCGCGCACCAGCAGACAGGCGATGTGGAAGATGGCCTCCTCGTCGGTCAGCGTGCCCGCGGCGGTCTCGCGCTCGTAGTAGGGCTGTAGCAGGACGTCCAGCCGACCCAGCGCGCCGCTCCCGTTGTACATGCGCGCGGCGGACTGGTACCACAGCATCCACTGGCAGGCCTCGCGGAAGGTCTGCGGCGGCTCGGTGACGAGGCGGCGGTTGATGGCCGCGATCTCGCGCAGGTTCGCGGCCTGGAACGGGTCGGCCTCCGTCTCGGCGCGCGCGGCCGCGGCGTCCGCGGTGCGGCCGATCCAGCTCTGCATGCCCAGCACGACATCGGTCAGCCCGTCGTAGAACTCCTGCGCTTTGGCGTCCGTGTTGACCGTGCGGTAGTAGGCGATCTTGTCCAGCAGGCCGCGCCAGCCCAGGTCGAGGCCGATCTGCAAATCGTGGCAGAAGTGCTGCGCGCCGCCGATGCCGGTGTGGAGCTTGTAGAGCCGCTGGGCCGCGTGCAGGTGCGAGTAGTCGAAGTCGGGGTTCCAGCCGCTCTTGCGGTACGAGCCGAAGTTGACCATGTAGCCGCCGGCGAGCGAGCTGTTCGGATCGATATAGACGGGGTGCATCTCCAGAAGGCGGCGGAAGTTGCGCCCGAACGCGACCGGCCCGAAGAAGTCGCCGTTCGGATGGTTGCTCTCCGCGGCAAACCCCTTCATCTTGACATCCACGATGGGCACGCCCGACGCGCTGATCGTCTGGATGACCTCGCGCGCGTCCGGCGGGGGCAGGATCAGCGCCCAGTCGTCATAATCCATCGCGCCGATGACGGCCCACTTCTCCTGCGTCTGGGCCATCTTTTCGCCGCGCAGCGCGGCAAGGCGTTCAGCGTAGGTGGGTGCAATGCCCTCGGCGGGCATTTCGATCACAAGACTGCTCATGATGCCTCCCTGACCGTGTGCTGTGATGTGCGGGCCTGAAACCCGCGCCTTCAGTCTGTCGCCAGATAATCGGCGACGATGGCCCGCAGCTCGCGCATCCGTTGCTCGGTCGGCGGCTCCAGGTTTGCGGCGCGGTAATCCAGCCCGAGGCTCTGGTACTTCTGGCTGGCAAGGCGGTGAAACGCCAGAAGCTCCAGCGTGATGGGGGCGCGCCGGCCGGCAGTGCGGCGCGCCTGGCTGAGGCGACGAACATGTGCGGCGATGGCCGCGATGTCGGCGTCGGCGTCGTTGACGCCCGGCACGACCGGCACGCGGAAGAGCAGGGGCTTGTCCGTCTCGACCGCCAGCCGCTCAGCGGTGGCGAGCACGCGCACGTTGGACACGCCCGTGGCCGCGCGGTGCCGCTGCGCATCCATCTGCTTAATGTCCATCATCACCAGGTCGATGTGCGGCAGCAGGCCCGCCAGGTTGGCCCAGGGATAGTTGCCCGCGGTCTCGATGGCCGTGTGCAGGCCCTCGGCCTTGCAGCGCGCGAGGATCTCGGCGGAGAAGGCGGGCTGGAGCGCGGGGTCGCCGCCGGAGAGGGTCATGCCGCCGCCGGACGTCTCGTAGAAGGCCCGATCCCGCAACACCTCCGCGACCACCTGCTCCGCGGTCTGCGTCTTGCCCGTCAGCACCAGCGCCTCGGTGAAGCACTCCTCGACGCACAGGCCGCAGGAGAGACACTTTGTGCGATCGTAGGTGTGACGGCCCTGCGCGTCGATCGCGTGCGCGCCGTTCGTGCAGACGGCGACGCACGCGCCGCAGTTGATGCAGCGCGCCGGGTCGTAGCGGATCTCCGGCTTGACGCGGATGCCCTCGGGGTTATGGCACCAGAAGCAGTGCAGCGAACAGCCCTTGAGGAAGACGGTCGTGCGGATGCCCGGCCCATCGTGGATGGAGAAGCGTTGTATGTCGAAGATGACGCCGCTGACGGAACTGTTTGTATCCATCTTTATCCCACACTTATCCCTCTTTATCCCCCATTATACCCACGTTTGCCTCGCGCGTGTGGCAGTTCCGCCCAGGAAAGCACGGAGTATAAAACGCTGACAACGCTGACGACATGATACACGCAGATGGTGATAAATGAAAACCGGCCGACGCCCGGCGCGCTGGTCGGCGCGGCGTTCTGGCGGCCTATCCCGCCGGCTGCGGGAAGCGCAGGGCTTCGAGCGTCTTTATCAGGTCGCGCCGCCATGCGCCGGCCTCGCGCATCTCCAGCCAGACCGCGCGGCGCGCGACGCGGGCCGGGATCGCCTGCGCCTTGAGCTGCTCTTGCAGCGCCGCGCGATCCATCAGCTCCAGGAACGCGTTCTTGATGAGCACCTGGCCCTCTTCGAGGCCGATGGCTTCGATGCCCGCGTTGATGGCCAGGATCTTGACCCGCACGATGTAGAGCAGGTTCGTCACATCCTCCGGCGCGGGCCCGAAGCGGTCGCTGAACTCCTGCGCGATCTCATCCACGGCCGCGAGCGTGGTCAGCCCGGCCAGCCGGCGGTACAGCTGGAGGCGCAACGCCGACTCCGGCACGTAGTCCTCGGGGATGCGCGCAGGCAGGTTGAGATCCAGCGTGACCGTGGGCGCGAGCGGGTCCTCGATCAGATTGTGCGCCTGCGCGCCGGTCGTCCGATCGTCGGCCGGCGCGTTGGCGATCTTGCCCTCGCGCTCCAGGCGTTCGCGCGACTCCTGGACGGCCTGGGCCAGCAGGCGCATGTAGAGGTCGAACCCTACGGCCGCGATGTGGCCGTGCTGCCGTGCGCCGAGCAGCTCGCCCGCGCCGCGAATCTCCAGATCGCGCATGGCGATGCGGAACCCCGCGCCCAGGTCGCTCGCCTCCTGGATGGCGTCCAGCCGCCGCCGTGCATCCTCGGTCAGCAGCTTATACCTGTCCACGAGCAGGTAGGCGTAGGCGCGCACCGCGGAGCGGCCGACGCGGCCGCGCAACTGGTAGAGCTGCGCCAGCCCGAACATGTCGGCCCGGTTGATGATGATGGTGTTGGCGTTGGGGATGTCCAGCCCGCTCTCGATGATGCTGGTGCAGACGAGCACGTCGTACTCGCCCTCTGCAAACGCCAGCATCACCGCGGAGAGCTCCTTCTCCGGCATCTGGCCGTGCGCGATGGCGATGCGCGCCTCCGGCACGATCTTGCCCACGCGCGCGGCCATCTGCTCGATGCCCTGCACCCGGTTGTGGACGAAGTAGACCTGCCCGTTGCGATCCATCTCGCGCAGGATGGCCTGGCGGACGAGCGCGTCGTCGAAGTCGCCCACGAAGGTCCTGACGGGCAGGCGCTCCTCCGGCGGCGTGTCGATGGTGCTCAGGTCGCGCACGCCGGTCAGGCTCATGTGCAGCGTGCGGGGGATGGGCGTCGCGGTGAGCGTCAGCACGTCCACCTCGGTACGCATCTGCTTGATGCGCTCCTTGTGCGCGACGCCGAACCGCTGCTCCTCGTCCACGATCAGCAGGCCGAGATCCTTGAACGCGACATCCTGGCTGAGCAGCCGGTGCGTGCCGATGACCATATCGACGCTGCCCGCGGCCAGCCCGTCGATGACGCGATCCTGCTGGGCCGGGGTCTGGAAGCGGGAGAGCATGGCGACGGTGACCGGGAACGCGGCCAGCCGCCGGCCGAAGTTGGTGTAATGCTGCTGCGCGAGGACGGTCGTCGGCACGAGCACTGCGACCTGCTTGCCGTCCATGACGGCCTTGAACGCGGCGCGCAGCGCCACCTCGGTCTTGCCGTAGCCCACATCGCCGCAGATGAGCCGATCCATGGGCCGGCCCTGTTCCATGTCGTGCTTGACGGCCTCGATGGCGACGAGCTGATCCTCCGTCTCCATGTAGGGGAAGCTGGCCTCGAGCTCGTGCTGCCAGGTCGCGTCGGGGCTGAAGGCGTGGCCCTGCACGACCTCGCGCTGCGCATAGAGCTCCAGCAGGTCGTCCGCGATCTCGGCGACCGCGCGCTTGGCCCGCGCCTTGACCTGCTCCCATTCGGCGGTGCCCAGCCGGTGCAGATGGGGCGCGGTCTCGCCCGCGCCGATATAGCGGGCCAGCCGGTCGGCCTGGTGCACGGGGACGTAGAGCTGGTCGCCCTGCGCATACTCGATCTGCAAATACTCGCGGTCGATGCCGTCCACGGCCATCTTGGTGAGGCCCCTGAACTTGCCGATGCCGTGTTCCATGTGCACGACGAAATCGCCGGGCTGCACGTCCGCAAAGAAGACCTCCGGCGCGAGCGCGCGGGTGCGCTGCGGCCGTCGGGGCTTGGGCTTGCCCCAGCCGAACAGCTCCGCGTCGGTCAGGAACCAGCTTCCGGGCTCCAGCTTCCAGCCCTCGTCCATCATCCCCTGCACCAGGGTCAGGCCGGGCGGCGGGAGCGCGAGGATGTCGTTTGCGGGCACGATGGCATGGCCGGTCTCGCGCACCAGCTCGGCCAGCCGGGGGGCCTGTCGGCTGACGATCACGACGCGGTCGCCGGCGCTGAGATGGCGCTCCAGCTCGGCGAGGATGGTGCGCATCTGTCCGCCGTAGCGCGGGCCGCTGCCGAAGAGGCTGGCCAGGCGGCTGCCCGGCCGGTCGCCCGCGGCCGGGTCATGGCCGTTGCCGCGCGCGGGGTCGAGCAACTCCGCGCCGAGGCTCAGGGAGGGGCGGGAGGCCAGCCGCTCGCGCAGCGCGTCCAGCGCGAAATAGGGCGCGGCCAGCGTCGCGGGGATGTCGCCCGCGGCGCGCAGGTCGCGCGCCAGTTGTTCGGCCTGGCCGGCCAGATCGTTGAAGCTGGCCAGCAGCTCCGGCGTGTCCTCGATGATCAGCCACGCGGCCTGGCCGGGCAGATAATCCACCAGCGAGCCGGGCTGGCCGTAGAGATAGGGGATGTACCATTCGAGGTTGCGGAAGCCGCTGCCCGCGCGGAGCTGCGCCAGCTCCTTCTCGAACTCGGTCTGCGCGGGCGGATGGCAGCCGGCGAAGTCCAGGCTGTTCAGCCGCTCCTGGCTGCGCTCGGCCAGCCGGGGGAGCGCCTCGCGCGCCGGGCCGATCCAGGCCTGCTCGATGCGGGCCAGGGTGCGCTGCGTGGAGGGGTCGAAGGTGCGCAGGCTGTCGATCTCGTCGCCGAACAGCTCGATGCGGATGGGCTTGCGCAGGTTGGGCGGCCAGATGTCCACGATGCCGCCGCGGCGGCTGAAGACGCCCGGCGTCTCGACCACGGCCTCCGACTCGTAGCCCAGGCCCACCCAGGTCGTCAGCGCCTTGTTCAGGTCGAACGCCTGGCCTTGTTTGATCTGGCGCAGCGCCAGCCGCATCTCGCGCACGGGCAGCGTCATCTGCACCAGCGCGCGCGCCGAGCTCACCACGATCGGCGCGGGCCCGGCCCGGACCCCGCGCGCGAGATTGTCGCTGGTGGTCAGCAGGCTGACGAGCGCCTCCAGCCGGCGCTGTCGCGTCTCCGCCGCCCAGGAGATGCGCTCGTAGGGCAGCGCATCGGGGTCGGCAAAGTTGTGGACGGGGACCTCGTCGGGCAGCCAGGTGCGCAGCTCGTCCACCCACTGGCGGGCGCGGTTCGAGCGGGGGGTGATGACCAGCAGCGGCTGGTCGAGGACGCGCGCGAGCGTCGCAACCAGGTAGGGCCGGGCCGCGCGATACAGCTCCAGCGCCGCGGCCGGCGGCCGGCCCGCGGCCAGCTCCGCGGCCAGATCGCGCAGCGCGGGCAGGTCGCGGGCCAGATCGAGCAGACCGTTGAGCTTCATTCGAGGCCGTTGAACTGGTTCATGGCCGCGTCGATGCCCGCGGCCAGCCACAGCTCGATTGCGTCGGCCGCGCGCGGGCGGACGAACTCCATCTCCTTCTCCTGTTCCGCGGCGAACGGGCGGAGCACGTAGTCCGCGGGGGCCATCGCGGGCGGCGCGTAGCTGGCGGCCGCGCCGGGCCGGCTGATGCCGATGCGCAGGCGGTGGAAGCTCTCGGTGCCCAGGCTCTTGATGATGGAGGCGACCCCGCGCTGGCCGCCCGGGCTGCCCCCCGGCCGCAGGCGGAGACGGCCCAGCGGCAGATCCAGGTCATCGTGGATCACCAGGATGTCCGCGGGGCCGATCTTGTAGAACGCGGCGAGCGCGGCCACTGCCTCGCCGCTGTTGTTCATGTAGGTCATCGGCTTGACGAGCAGGATGCGCGCGCGCCAGCCGTCCGCCAGGCTGACCGGCCCGATCGCCGCGCGCGCCCGCTTCTGGAACTTGTCGAAAGCGAGGTCGTGGCGCTCGGCAAAGAGATCGACCACCTGGAAGCCGATGTTATGCCGATGGCGCGCATATTCGGGGCCGGGGTTGCCCAGGCCCACCACCATCTTGCGCGGGCCGCCGCTGTCGGCCGGCCGCGCCGCGTGCGCGGGCCGCTGGCCCAGCACGGCTCGGATGACGTTCAGGGGCGAACCTTGTGCCATAGCCAGGCGAGCACCCATTTGACCGCAAAGAACGCGCCGACCAGGGCGAAAGCGGCCAGCGTATACTGTGCGGTGCGCCGCGCCACCTCCATCAGGCGGGCGCCGCTGAACAACTGCTCGGTGATGCCGGCCACCCCGCTGGCTACGCCGTCCGCCGGGCGGCTCGGCGCGGCCGGGCTGCCGGGCTCGGCGCTGCTGCTGTCCGCGGGCGGCAGGATGGCGGTCGACTCCGCGTCCTCCGGCTCCGGGGTGGGGGTCGGCTCCGGCGTGGGGGCCTCGTCGCTGCCCGGCAGCGCGATCTCGATCGTGGGCGTCGGCGCGGTCTCGGCCGGCACGAACGGCGCCTCGGTCACGGCAAATTCCGGCGTCGGCGATTCCTCCGGCGTCGGGGATTCCGGCGGCCGCGTGTTGGCGACGAGCACGCGCACGCTGTCGCTGTCGATATAGTTGCCGTCCACCTTCACCACGCGCACGCGCAGCGCGTACGCGCCGTCGGGCACGGAGCGTGAATCCCACGTGCCGAGCAGGCCGAGCGGCTGCTGGTTCATATGCGCATCGCCGATGAAGATCCACGACTGGTCGGAGGGCACCGGGTAGGGCGCATAGTAAAGCTCGTAACGCTGGAACTGGGGATGAACCGCAGTGCCGACAACCTGGACGACGCCGCGCACCGCGGCGTCCTGGGTCGGCTGCGCGATGACCGGCTGCTGTTCCTGCATGGCGGGCGCGGCGTACATCTGACCCGCGCCGAGCAGCGTCAGGAGCATCAGGCAGAGGATCGCGAATGGCCGTTTCATGGGCTTTCCTGTCTCACTGGTAGGTT
>MWBF01000091.1 GCA_002068935.1 Chloroflexi bacterium ADurb.Bin325 | reverse complement strand
CCCCTGGGCGCGACGTAGACGATGATCGGCACGCGGGCCGCGGCCATATCCTGCGTGATGCCCTTCGTGATATCGACCGACCCGCCGGGGGTGTCCAGCTCTATCACGAGCGCGGCCGCGCCGCTGGCCTCCGCGTCGTCGATCGCGCGCGAGAGGTACGATGCGAGGACCGGCGTGACCGGCCCGTGGAACCGCGCCAGCTTGACGGGCACGGACTGCGCGCTGACAGGCAGGCTCACCAGGGCCAGCAACAGCCAGCCCAGCAGCCAGGCAGAGAACACGAAACGAGCGCCGCGACGGTTGACCATGCCCAACATTCCTTTGCGTTGACTCCAGCCGCATCATAGCATACACTACCGGCAGAGTCAACGCGTTTTTCTCGTCGGGTGCGTCCGAGAACTGCTGAACGCTCGGCCTCACCCCCTCGGCTCCCCCTCTCCTGAGGTGCAAGTCTTCGGCTTGCACCTCAGGAGAGGGGGACGGGGGGTGAGGTAAACCCCAGCAGTCTTCGGACAGATACCTAGCCTGGGAGCGAGCGGTCGCAGCGAGGTCGTATCTTCGGAGCCATGTCCTATATCATCGACGGCCACAACCTGATCGGCGTCATGCCCGACATCCACCTGCGCCAGCCGGACGACGAGGAGCGGCTGGTGGCCCGGCTGCAAAGCTATCGGGCGCGGGCGGGCGGTCGCGCGCTGATCATCTTCTTCGACAGCGGCCCATACGCCATCGACCTGCCCGCGGACACGCCCATCCGGCCGCGCCTGGCCTCGACGCCGGGCGTCGAGGTGCGCTTCGCCCGGCCCGGCCAGAGCGCGGACGACGCCATCCTGGATTTCCTCCATGCGGCGCGGCAGCCGGGCCAGTACGCGGTCGTGACCAACGACCAGGAGCTGATGGCCCGCGCGCGCGGCGCGGGCGCAAGCGTGCTGCGCGCCAGCGAGTTCGTCGTGCAGGTGCAGCGGAAGGTCACGCGGCCGCGCAAGGCCCCCACGCCCGACGAGGCGACGGCTCCCAGCCCCAACGATCCGGCCTTCGCCGACCTGAGCGCGGCCTTCCTCGCCGCGGAGAAGGCGCAGAAGCGCTTCCCGGCCAAGAAGACGGCGGACATCGACACGTGGATCGAACGGCTCTACACCGGCGACCGCCAGCTCGCGGAGCGCGCCGCGCAGTGGCTCGGCGAGTTCGGCGGCGACCGGGCGCAGGAGCCGCTGCGCGATGCGCTGACGCACGCCGACCCCGCGGTGCGCGCGGCCGCGGCGCTCGGCCTGGGCAACGTGGGCCGTCGGCCGGCGTTCGACGCCCTGTGCGACCGGCTGGCCCACGACGGCAACAGCATGGTACGCGAGGCCGCCGCGCAGGCCCTGGGCCGCATCGGCAACCGCAGCCTCATCCCCGCGCTGGAGGCCGCCGCACGGGCCGACAGCAAGAGCAAGGTGCGCAGGGCGGCCGAACAGGCGCTTGCCAGCATCAAGGCCCGCAACCCATAAATCCGAAACCGGCCACCCTCTTGCTCTGGCCGGCCTCCGGCCGAGCCGGGGGCCGTATCCCCGCGGAGCAGCCGGATTTTGTGGTCTGTTCATTCGGTGCGATAATCGGGCGGCTCATCCGCCGCGAGCTCAGAACCTGTTCGAAAATTGCTCTGGCCGGTTGCGCTCAACTGCGTTGAGCCTGCCGAGCCAGGGGGTCTGAGACCGGCTCCAAAGGTGGTTATCATGAAGGCAGCCTCGCAATATATCCTGGCGTATCTGCTGTGGGCCCTGACGACCGCGCTCATCGTGGTGGCGGCCCTGCTGGTGCGCAACGCACTGATCGGCTCACTGACGATGGCAACGATCGCCGGGCTGGACATGAATGCGCCGGGCGCGTTCGATACCAGCATGCGCCTGCGCACCATGGGAGCCTGGTCCTATCCCATCCTCGGAATCATCCTTGTCGTGCTGGTCGTGTTCCTGGAGCACTATTACCGCACCGCCCTGTCCATTCTCCAGCTCCTGGCCCGTTTCGTCAGGGTGGCCGCGTTCACGGTGATCGCCCTGTTCGTGGGGCATCTGATCCTCTTCCTGACGAGCCATTCGCTGGGCACGATGGGCTGGAGCGGCGCGCTGCTGCCCGCGGCGGAGCTGGCCGCGGCGGCCCTGCTCTTCGGCCTGTCCGCCTGGCTGCGCGGCCGGTCGAATGGCCCCACATCGGCCTGACCGACCGGCGCGGCGGACAAAAAAACGTCCCGTGAGGGACGTTTGTGCATAAGACTATCAGAAAGCAGCCTGCAAGGGGGGCCCTGCACGCTCGCCTTCGTTTGGCGCTGCCGATCCGGGGCGGCTGGCGGTCACACGTCGGTCAGGCTGCGGCGCATGATCGGATAGTTTTCGAGGGCCCGGCCCGCGCCGATGGCGACGCACGCGATGGGCTGCTCGGCCACGAACGCGGGCACGCCCGTCTCGCGGGTGATGAGTCGGTCGATGTTGCGCAGGAGCGCGCCGCCGCCGGAGAGCACCATCCCGCGGTCGATGATGTCCGCGGCCAGCTCCGGCGGGGTCTTTTCGAGCGTCTGCTTCAGCACGCCGATGATGGAGGCCAGCGGCTCGGCCATCGCCTCGGTGATCTCGCTGGAGGTCAGCATGATCGTCTTGGGCAGCCCGGCGACCTGGTCGCGGCCCCGCACCTCGAGCTCCATCTCCTGGGGCAACGGCAGCGCGCTGCCGATCGCGATCTTGATCTCCTCCGCGGTCTGCTCGCCGATGATCAGGTTATACTTCTTGCGCACATAGGCCATGATGGCCTCGTCGGTCCGGATGCCACCCACGCGCACGCTGCTCCACACGACGATATCGTTCATCGAGACCACGGCCACCTCGGTCGTGCCGCCGCCCATGTCCACGACGAGGTTGCCCGTGGGAGTGCCGATGGGCAGGCCCGCGCCGTATGCCGCGGCCAGCGGCTCCGGGATCAGATACGCGGCCTTTGCGCCCGCCTGCATCGCGGCGTCGTGCACCGCGCGGCTCTCCACGCTGGTGACGCCCCGCGGCACGCTGATCATGACCTGGGGGCGGAACATGGGGCCGCGGCCGACGATCTTGCGGATGTAGTAGCGCAGCATGGCCTCGGTGACAACGTAGTCGGCGATAACGCCATCGCGCATCGGCCGCGCGACCTCGATGCTCTCCGGCGACCGGCCCAGCATATCGCGGGCCTCCTGGCCGACCGCGACGATCTTGTTGTCCTTCATCGAGATGGCCACGACGGACGGCTCACGCAATACGATGCCACGGCCGCTGACATACACCAACACATTGACCGTGCCGAGGTCAATGCCGATTTGTCGTTCGAACATGGATGGCTCCCGCTGGCGCTTCCTGGTGTGTATGGAAAGCAATGAAGGACACGGGCGAGGCGTTGCCGGGCCGCGCGAATACATCCTGTGCCGTCCACAACATTACGATTATACGGCAAAGCGCCCAGGCGCGCAAAAGCGACCCGCGCTGTAACAGCAATTCCGGGCGCCAACAAGGGCGGAGGCAGCCTTCGACTGGCCTTGCGCCGTCGGCAACGCTGAGCCGGCCACCCGCTCAGGATGCCCGGTAAGGGGCACGGTCAGAGACCGGCCCCAGCACTTCTCCACCCGCTCTGGCCGGTCTCCACCCGCTCTGGCCGGTCTCCGACCGAGCCAGAGGGCAAGAACGCCGGAGCCGCGTCCTTCGACTGGCCCTGCGCCGACATCAACGGCGAGCCGTCCACCCGCTCAGGATGCCCGGTAAGGGGCACGGTCAGAGACCGGCCCCAGCACTTCTCCACCCGCTCTGGCCGGTCTCCACCCGCTCTGGCCGGTCTCCGACCGAGCCAGAGGGCAAGAACGCCGGGGCCGCGTCATTCGGTTAACCTTGCGCCGACATCAACGGCGAGCCGCCCACCCGCTCAGGATGCCCCGCGCTCGCGCGACCGTGTGGAATGGCTGCGTATTGTAACCCGGCGCGGCAACAAAAAGAGCGCAACCCTCGCGAGCCGCGCCCTAAACCAAACACCTCTTTACTCTTTACTCGTTACTCTTTACTCTTTACTCTTTACTCGTCCCCATCACTCAATCTTCGTCTGCGTATCAGATTCCGACGCCGTCGGGCCATACCAGCCGCGACGCCGCCCGGACACGCGCAGGCGCACGATCTGGCGCTTGAGGCTCAGCTCGACCAGCGCGCGCTGGTCGCGGCGTATGCCCTGCGCCAACAGTTGCGCGGCCCGCGCGCGGGCCGCCTCGGCGCGCGCCGCGTCGATCTGATCCGACCGCTCCGCGGTCCGGGCCAGGATGGTGACCTGGTCGGGCCGCACCTCCATCCAGCCGCCGCTGACCGCAAAATAGAGCGGCTCCGCCCCTTCGCGCTGCACGACGACCTCGCCGGGGCTGAGCACCGTCATCAGCGGGGCGTGTTTGGGCAGGATGCCCAGCTGTCCCTCGGCGCCCGGCGCCTGCACCGCGGTCACGTCGCCGGAAAACACGCTGTGATCCTGCGCTACGAACTCTAGGCGCATCGTAGCCATCGGGATTACCCCCTCAGCTCCTTGCCGCGCGCCACCGCATCCTCGATGGTGCCGACCATGTAGAAGGCCTGCTCCGGCAGGTCGTCGTACAGGCCGTCCAGGATCTGCTGGAAGCCCGCGATGCTGTCGGCCAGCTTGACATAGACGCCGGGCCGGCCGGTGAACGCCTCCGCGACGAACATCGGCTGCGTCAGGAAGCGCTGGATCTTGCGCGCCCGCGCCACCGTCAGCCGATCATCCTCGCTCAACTCCTCGACGCCCAGGATGGTGATGATGTCTTGCAGGTCGCGGTAGCGTTGCAGCGTGCGCTGCACGTTGCGGGCGACCGTATAATGCTCCGGGCCCACGATGTTCGGGTCGAGGATGCGGCTGGTGGAGGCCAGCGGATCCACCGCGGGGAAGAGCGCCTGCTCGGCCAGCGAACGTTCGAGGCTGATGCTGGCGTCCAGGTGCGCAAACGTCGTCGCGGGCGCGGGATCGGTGTAGTCGTCCGCGGGCACATAGACGGCCTGCATCGAAGTGATCGAGCCGGTCTTCGTGGACGTGATGCGCTCTTGCAGCTCGCCCATATCCGTGCCCAGGGTCGGCTGATAGCCCACCGCGCTGGGCAGGCGGCCCAACAGCGAGGAGACCTCGGAGCCGGCCTGGACGAAGCGGAAGATGTTGTCGATGAACAAGAGCACGTCGCGGCCCTGGTCGCGGAAATACTCGGCCATCGTCACGCCGGTCAGCCCGACGCGCAGCCGCGCGCCCGGCGGCTCGTTCATCTGGCCGAACACCATGACCGTGCTGCTGATGACGCCGGAGTCGCGCATCTCGTGCCACAGGTCGTTGCCCTCGCGGCTGCGCTCGCCCACGCCGGCAAACACCGAGTAGCCGGAGTGGAACTTGGCGATGTTGTGGATGAGCTCCTGGATGACGACCGTCTTGCCGACGCCCGCGCCGCCGAAGATGGCGGTCTTGCCGCCCTTCGTGAACGGCGCGATCAGGTCGATGACCTTGATGCCCGTCTCGAAGACCTCGGCCTCGGTGGACTGCTCGGTCAGGGCCGGCGGGGCGCGGTGGATCGGGTAGTGGGCCGCCGCGGCGACGGGCTGATCGGTGTCGATGGCGTCGCCGAGGACGTTGAAGATGCGGCCCAGCGTGGCCTCGCCCACCGGGACGGTGATCGGCGCGCCGGTCCCGATGACCTCCATGCCCCGGCGCAGGCCGTCCGTGCTCGACATCGCCACGGAGCGCACCCAGCCGTCGCTCAACTGGCCCTGCACCTCGCAGACCAGGCGGCCGCCGTCGTCCAGCGGGATCTCCAACGCGTCGAAAACATCGGGCAGCACATCCTGCTCGAAGGCCACATCCACCACCGGCCCGATGACCTGTACGATCTTGCCCTTCGCACCCTGTTTTGGCATCTCTCAACTCCGCGCTATGCAAACCCCGCGGGGGGTTGCGATGATCGGTAAAGGCTGGTAGCTCAGCTAGGCCGCCTGCTGCAGGGCGGACGAGCCGCCGACAATATCGAGCAGTTCCTTCGTGATGGCTTCCTGGCGCGCCTTGTTATAAGACAGGGTCAGCTCGCCGATCAGCTCGTTGGCCGACTCGGTCGCGTTGCGCATCGCCACCATGCGCGCGGACTGCTCGCTGGCCATCGCCTCATAGACGGCCTGGAGGATCTGCAGCTCGGTCAGGCCGCGCAGGACCTCGCCCAGGATCGCCTGCGGGCTCGGCTCGAAGATATAGTCCGCGGCCATCGGATGCTCCGGGGCCGCCGGCCGGATGGGCAGCAATTGGCTGACGTCCGGCTCCTGGCGCATCGTGTTGACGAACTTGGTGGCGACGATATAGACCGCGTCGAAATCTTCGTTGACGAAGGCGTCGATCAGGACCTGCGCGATCGGGGCCACATCGTTTGCGGACGGGCGATCGCTCAGGCCGGTGAACACCGCATGCAGCGGCGGGCCGTGGCGCAGCATGAAATCGCGGCCCTTTGCGCCCACCGTGACGACGCTGACCTGCTTGCCCTCTTCCTCCAGTTCGTCGACCCGGTTCATGGCCTCGCGGATGACGTTCGCATTGTAGGCGCCGGCCAGCCCGCGGTCGCCCGTGATCAGCAGCAGGGCAACCTTGTTGATGGGCCGCTGTTGCAGCAGCGGCTGTTCGGGCGCGGCGGAGGCGCGCAGGCGGGCCAGATAGGCCAGCACCTCGCGCGACTTCTCGGCGTAGGGCCGCGTCATCAGCACTTGCTGCTGAGCCTTGCGCATCTTGGCCGCGGCGACCGTCTCCATCGCCTTCGTGACCTTGGAGATGTTCTTGACGCTGCGAATGCGCCGCCGGATTTCGCGTGTGCTGGGCATGCGTTACCTTTCACAGCCAACGGGGCCGCCGCAAACGGGCCGCCCCCGGTCGCCCCTATTTCTGTGTCAGGAAGATCTGGTTGAAGTCCATGATCGCCAGCTTCAACCCCTCGGTCAGCTGCTCGTCGAGCTTCTTCTGCGACGCAATCGCCCGGCCGATGTTCGGATGGCTGGACGCCATGTAGCGCCGGAAGTTCTCCTGCCATTCGCTGATCTGATCCAGCGGCACCTTGTCCAGGTGGTTGTTGGTGACGGCGAAGAAGACCATCACCTGATCCTCGAGCGGCCACGGCTGATATTGCGGCTGCTTCAGCACCTCGGTGATGCGCTGGCCGCGATCGAGCTGGCGCTGCGTCGCGGGGTCCAGGTCGGAGCCGAACTGCGCAAACGCGGCCAGCTCGCGGAACTGGGCCAGCTCGAGCTTCATGCGCCCGGCCACCTGCCGCATGGCCCGCACCTGGGCCGCGCCGCCCACCCGGCTGACCGAAAGGCCCGGGTTGACCGCGGGCCGGATGCCGGCGTAGAACAGGTCGCTCTCCAGGAAGATCTGGCCGTCGGTGATCGAGATGACGTTGGTCGGGATATAGGCGGAGATGTCGCCGGCCTGCGTCTCGATGATCGGCAGCGCGGTCAGCGAGCCGCCGCCGTATTCCGGCGCGAGCCGCGCCGCGCGCTCCAGCAGGCGGCTGTGCAGATAGAACACGTCGCCGGGGTAGGCCTCGCGGCCGGGCGGCCGGCGCAGCAGCAGCGAGACCTGGCGGTAGGCCTGGGCATGCTTGGACAGGTCATCGTAGATGATGAGCGCATCCTTGCCCTGCTCCATGAACTCCTCGCCGACCGCGCAGCCGGCGTAGGGCGCGATATATTGCAGCGCGGCCGGCTCGGCCGCGGTCGCGGCCACGACCACCGTGTAGTCCATCGCGCCGTAGCGTTCGAGGGTCGCCACGACCTGTGCGACCTGGCTCTGCCGCTGGCCGATGGCCACGTAGATGCAGATGAGCTCCTGGCCCTTCTGGCTGATGATCGTGTCGATCGCCAGCGCGGTCTTGCCCGTCTGGCGGTCGCCGATGATCAGCTCGCGCTGCCCGCGGCCGATGGGGATCATGGCGTCGATGGCCTTGATGCCGGTCTGCACGGGCGTATCGACGCTCTTGCGGGTGACGACGTTGGGCGCAATGCGCTCGATCGGCCGGGACTGAGTGGTCTCGATCGGGCCCTTGCCGTCGATCGGTTGGCCGACCGCGTTGATGACCCGGCCGATCATGGCCTCGCCGACCGGCACGGAGACGATGCGCCCGGTCGAGCGGACGATCTGGCCCTCCGCGATGCCGCTGTACTCGCCCATGATAATGACGCCCACGTTGTCGTCCTCCAGATTGAGGACGATGCCCAGGACGCCGTTCTCGAACTCCACCAGCTCGGAGGCGCGCGCATTGGTCAGCCCGCGGACGCGGGCGATGCCGTCGCCGACCAGCATGACGGCCCCGATATCGACCGTGCGCGTGGGGGCCTCGAATTCGAGAATTTGTTTTTTGAGTTGTGCTACGAGATCATCGGTACGTACAGCCATGATGCCCTTCCATCGTCAGTCGGCCGGTTCAGCGGGCGGGCTGCGGCGGCTGGGGCGCTGAAGCGCCCACTCCAAGCATCATCCGCTCGCTGATGAAGGTTATTCCTGCACAGTCACGCCGAGCGTCTGCCGCATGGCCGCCAGGCGCGTCGCCACGCTGCCGTCCATCAGCTTGTCGCCCACGCGCACGATCACGCCGCCCAGGATGGCCGCGTCCACGTGATAGGTGTAGACGAGGTTCTCGCCGTACTCCTGGGCCAGCCGGGCCTCCAGCGCGGCGCGCAGATCCTCGGCCAACGGGACGGCGGTCGTCACCGTCACCGGCACGGGGCCGGCTCCGCCCAACTGTAGCCGCTGGCGCAGCGCGGCCATCACCTCGTGCAGCAGGCCCAGGTCGCCGCGCTGGAGCAGGAGGCTCAGCAGGTTGCGCACCAGCGCATCCATGTCCGCGGGCAGCACGCCCTCCAGCAGGGCCTGGCGATCCTTGAAATCGACGTCCTCTGCCTGCAAGCGCGGCAGCAGCGCGCGGTTGCCTTCCAGCGCGCCCGCGGCCTCGCCGAGCGAGGTCAGCCAGCGCTCGAACGCGGCCTCGAAGAAGGCGTTCGCATAGTTCTGCGCACGATCGGCCGCGTTCATGGCTTGCCGTCGCCGATTTCGGCCAGGAACTGCTCCACCAGCCGCCGCTGCGTGTTCGCATCGACCGCCTGGCCCAGCACGCGCTCGGTCGCCATCATGGACAGGCTGGCAATCTGGCTCTGCACCTCGGCCAGGAGGTGGGCGCGCTCCTGGGCCGCCTCCTCGCGGGCCTTGCGGCGAATGCTCTCGGCCTCGCGCTGCGCCTCAGCGCGGATCTCCACCGCCACCTCCTCGCTGGCCTGCGAGGCCTTGGCGATGATCTCCTGGGCGGCGCGCTGCGCCTCGACGATCTTCTTGTCGTAATCCTGCTGCGCCCGCGCCGCGGCCTCGCGCGCCGCGTCCACATCGGCCAGGCTCCTGGCAACGCGATCTTTGCGTTCGTTCAGCATTCTCAGGATGGGCTTGTACAGCAGGAAGGTCAACAGCGCCGTCAACAGCGTGAAGTTGACGAGCTGAGAAATGAAAAATCCTAAGTTGATGCCGAGCTTTTCCAAGTGCCCCTCCTTCGATTGAAGGTCTGAGGTTGCAGATCGCAGATCGAAGCGGCGCAGACGCCGGCCCCCGACCTGACGCCTTCAATCTTCACTCGTTAGACGAATTTGATGATGAGCGCAACGACCAGCGCGTAGATCGCGATGGCTTCCGCGAAGGCCATGCCCAGGATCATGTTCGTGCGGATTTCGCCGGCGGCCTCAGGGTTGCGGCCGATGGCCTCCATGGCCTTGCTGCCCAGGATGCCGATGCCGATGCCAGGGCCGATCGCGCCCAGACCAATCGCAAGAGCCGTGCCGAGAGACGTCAAGTCCATGTGAATCTCCTTCTGATGGATAGAGGTTTTAGTGTTGTTCTGTGCCGTGACCGACCGTAGCGGTCGCGAAGAATACCAGCGCCAGCATCATGAAGACTGCCGCCTGGATGAAGCCGACGAACACCTCGAGGCCGTAGAACGGCAGCGATGCGATGTATGGAATCAGAAACGCCATGACGCTGAGCAGCACTTCGCCCGCAAAGATATTGCCGAATAGACGAAAGCCGAACGAGAGGATGCGGGCGAACTCCGAGATCAGCTCCAGGATGCCGACGAAGATGCCGATCCCGCCCATGAATGCGCCCTGCTTGAAGCCGCTCAGGTCGAAGAACTTCTTGAAGTAGCCGGGGCCGAGCGCCTTGACGCCGAAGTATTGCACCAGCGCAATCGAGGCCAGCCCCAGCGCCAGGGTGAAGTTCAGGTCGGTGGAGGGCGCGCGGAAGAAGGGCACCACGATATAGCCCGCGCCGTGGCCGCCCTCGGCAGGTCCGGTCGCCTTTGCGCTCGTCAGGATGGCCCCCTGCGCCTCGAAGCCGACCATCGCAGGGTCGTGCGGCCGTTCGAGGATGCCGATGGAGCCGAAGCCGGGCAGCAGGCCCAGCCAGTTGGAGAAGAGGACGAACAGGAAGATGGTCATCACGATGGGGAAGAAGCGGGCGGTCCAGTTGCCGCCGATGCCCTTCGCCAGGTTGTAGACATATTCGATGACCATTTCCATGAAGTTCTGGAGGCCCGTCGGCGCCAGATCCTGGTTGCTGACCTCGGCCAGATTGCGTGGGATGCGCCGCGTGGCCGCGATCGCTATCACGACCAGCAGGATCATGACCAGCCAGGCCGTGAAGACGGCGTTGGTGACGGTGAACCCGCCGATGTGAAAGATCGGCTCGGCCGCCAGCGACACGACCGGGCTGGGCACCTTCAACACGGGGAAAAGCGCGTTGAAAACAAAGAGGGCCACAACCAGCAACAGGATCGCCAGATTACGTGGGGTGGCAAGTTTCTTCAGCACGCTGTTCAATCCTCCTGATTTGGCGCAGGGCTCGCCCGATCAACCGGCTCGTCGGGCCGGGACTTCTCTGTCGGCGGATGGCTCAAGGCTTCGATCGTCCGGCTGGCAAGCCGCACCGCGGCCACCGTGCTCGCCAGGATGCCCAGCAGCGCGCCCACCAGCACAAACAGGGGCGCTGTGCCGAAACGGCGATCCAGCCATAGCCCAAGACCCAGCGGGATCAACACCGTAAATGCGACGACCCAGCCCAACTGTAACAGCGGGCCGACGCGCGTGAGATCCTTCACAGCCGTCCCTTATAACAAACCTTGAGCGTGCCGATTATAGCAGGTAGTATCTAATGGTGCAAATTCTCGAATTGACTATTTTAACAAAAACGTAACGAAAGTGCAGCCGACCTCACCCCCTCGGCTCCCCCTCTCCTGGCCGCGGGCCAGGAGAGGGGGATGGGCGACAAGCCGGGCAACTCTCGGATAAGTTCTGAGGCGCGGCCGCACACGGGGCGGCCGTCAGCTCTGGGCCTGGGCGACGTGCGCGGCCTCCCTGACCCACAGCACCACGGTCAGCGTGCCGAGGCCGAAGAGGAACGTGGCGACCAGGAAGGGCGCGCGCACGCCAATGGCGGCCGCGGCGGCCGCGCCGATGATCGGCCCGACCGCGTTCGAGGCCGAGACCGCGCTGGCGTCGAGCCCGAAGACGATCCCCTCGCGACCCCTGGGCGCGACGTGCATCAACAGCGCGGTCAGCGTCGAGAGCGTGCCGCCGACGGCAAAGCCCGTCACCAACTGCCAGAAGATGAGCCAGCGGGCATCCTGGGCGACCGCCTGCGGCAGGTAGAGCAGCCC